>NZ_JBEXMX010000004.1:0-104490 GCF_040610755.1 Gordonia sp. NPDC003585
GACGGCTACACCTCGGGCCGTGGCGACGGCGCACTCGCCGTCTATGCGTCGATGATGGGTCTCGCGGTGCTCGGGGTGGTCTCGGCGGTCCTCAGCGTGTTCCGTCGTACTGCGCGGTCGATCCGCGACTGATCGACCACCACGCGACAATGCGCTCGACCACCGGTTCCGGGGTCCGCACCCAGCGGAGATGGTCGAGGGATCCATCGGGCGGGCAGGCGTCAGTGCCGTAGGTCCAGACGGTTCGGGCCCCGGCGTCGAAGTGACGTTCGAGGGCCGACGCCGCATCCGGTGTCACCAGCGAATCGCCGTCGAGACGCACCGCGAGTACCGGTCCGGCCAGCTGCGCAGCCGCGGTCCACGGAACGCGACCGGATCGGACCATCCGGGCCCACTCACGCATCAGCGTCCGCGGAGTGGGCCCGCCGAATCCTGCCTTGGGCCAGTACCCGAGTATCGCCGTGGTCGGCGGAACGGTTGCCGCAACGGCGTATTCGACCATCCCGCCGCGCGGGTAGTACCGGCGCCACGGCAACGATCCGGCGATGATCACGTATCCGTCAAGCAGGGAACCATCGGTACCCCGACCGGCCGCGACCAGTGCGCACAACTGCGCGCCCATGCTGTGGCCGAGCACAAGGATGGGTCGGTCCGGGTGCAGAGCACGGCAGTCGGCAACCTTGCGGCCGAGGTCGTGAGCCTCGTCGGCGTAGGACCAGTCACGGCGGCGGGCCGGTCCGACGTCACCGGATTCGATGCCGCGGCGCGGTGCGACGCTCGCAGTCCAGCCGTGCTCGACCAGGGCGTCGATCAGCGGCCGATAGAAGCGGGCGCGTACGCCCATGGCGGGGGAGACGACGACGTGTGGAGCGTTCTCGGGGTTCATGCGCCGAGCGTGCTGCCATGGTGTCCCCGAGTCCACTACCTGCGAGGTAGTCGAACCCGCTACCTCGGCCGCCTACGATGGCCACCATGCACACGGTGACCGGTGGGGCCAATCCCGTGGGATCGATGTTGCGGCGCTGGCGTGCGCATCGTTCGATCAGTCAGCTCGATCTCGCCTATGACGTCGGGGTGTCCCCTCGCCATCTGAGCTTTGTCGAGACCGGCAAATCGCGACCGAGTCCGTCGCTCATCGATGCGCTGTCCGACCGGCTCGACATTCCACTGCGGGAACGTAATTCGTTGTTGCTGGCCGCGGGTCATGCGCCGCGGTACTCGGAGGAACCGATCACCGCCGATGCGATGACCCGAGTACGTGACTCGGTGCAGCGGGTTCTCGACGCGCACAACCCCAATTTCGGTGTGGCACTGGACCGGACATGGAATGTGGTGCTGGCCAACGACTCTGCGAATGTCCTGACGGCGTCGCTGCCCGAACATCTCCAGGGCCCGCCGTTCAACCTGTTCCGTGCCTCGTTGCATCCGGACGGATTTGCCGGGATGACACGCAATTTCGACGTCTGGGGCCGTTACCTCGTCGATCTGCTCCATCGGCTGACCCGCGTCACCGGCGATCCGCGCCTGGCAGACCTCGAGGATGAGATCGGCACCTATTCGACGGTGCGGGCGTTGGACCGCGACGCATCGCCGGCGCCCGACCCGATGCTGATCGTTCCCCTGGAACTCGAACTCGGCGACGTCGTCCTCTCGTTCTTCTCCACGCTGACGACCTTCGGCTCTCCGCGGGACATCACACTCGAGGAGATGACGATCGAACTGTTCTACCCCGCCGACGCGACGACCGAATCGTGGGTTGCGATGATGCAGAGGTGACCACCTCTGACGCCGACCGGCCGACCGGCCCGCACGCGGTCCTCTGGGACATGGACGGGACGCTGCTCGATTCCGAACCGATCTGGGACATCGCGATGGAACGGTTCGCGCTGCGCAACGGCATAGTCATGAGTCCCGCGCTGCGCGAGTCGACACTCGGCAACTCACTGCCCGACGCCATGGGCAAGATCTATGCGGCGGCCGACGTCGCGGTCTCCGACCGGGACGTCCCGGGTGATTCCCGATGGCTGCTCGACACGGTCGCGGTCCTGTTTCAGGAGGATCTCCCGTGGCGTCCCGGCGCTACGGAAGCGCTCGATCTGGTTCGGGACGCCGGGATTCCGATGGCCCTGGTCACCAACACGGTGCGTGAACTCACCGAGGTCGCCCTCGACACCATCGGGCGTCACCGGTTTGCGGTGACCGTCTGCGGCGACGAGGTGCAACGGGGCAAACCCGCGCCCGATCCCTATCTGCGCGCGGCCGAACTCCTGGGGCGTCGGCCCGACCAATGTCTGGCGGTCGAGGATTCGCCTGCGGGCACCGACGCGGCCACCACGGCAGGCTGCCCGACACTTGTGGTGCCCTCGGCCGCGCCGGTCCCCGACGGGGCGTTGCGTCGCTTCCGGGAATCTCTCGTGGGGTTGTCCGGCCATGACCTGACCGACGCATTCCACGGAGTGACGACGCGGCCCAGCTGATTCGAACTGCTAACGATTCTTCTCGCGGATCCGACGACCATGGCAGGAGCCGGACAGATCGGAGCGAGACATGCGACGTGGTTCATGGGTGAAATCCGCGGGTGTGCTGGCCATGTCTGGGCTGATGGGTTGCGTCGTCCTCGCGGGGTGCACGCCGACATCGGAGACAACCAGCGCCACTTCGACCGCAACGGTCACTGTCACCGCGTCGCAGCCCCCGGGGGTGTCGTCTGCGTCGACGACCCGAACTGCGTCCCCGAACCCGCAGCGCCAACAGCGAACGCCGGAACCCGTCGACCCGTCTCAGTTCCGAAGCGGACAACGCAACGGTGAGGACGTCTACTTCACCTCGCCCACCGGCAATATCTGGTGTCGTTTTGGCTCGGTGGACTACAGCGCCGGCTGTCAGGCCAAGAACGCCCCGATACCCGCCGGTGCCGATTGTCGCGGCAACTCGATGTATCCGGCCCACACGCTCAGCCGCGGCTTCTTCCTGCGCGGCGCCGCCGTGATGCCCGCATGCTTCAATCAGGGCGTTTTCGTCGGCTACGAAGCGAGGGCCTTGCCGTACGACCACTCGATATCGGCCCACGGCTACTTGTGCGTGTCGCGTGTCACCGGGATGACGTGCTTTGCACGTTCCGCGCGCGGCTTCGTCCTGTCGATGCAGGAGGCGCGAGCCTTCTGAGGCGACCTGCGCAGAGGTGTCGTGACCGGGCATGAAACACTGAGAGACCGTGAAGACATTCGAGGAGTTGTTCGGCGAGCTCACCGAGAAGGCACAGTCCCGGCCGGCCGGCAGCGGCACCGTCGCGGCCCTCGATGCCGGTGTGCACACGCTCGGCAAGAAGATCCTCGAAGAGGCGGGCGAGGTGTGGCTCGCCGCGGAGCACGAGTCCGATGAGTCGCTCGGCGAGGAGATCTCACAGCTCCTGTACTGGGCGCAGGTGATGATGATCAAACGAGGACTGTCGCTCGAAGACGTCTACCGCCATCTGTAGGGAGTCGGTGCACGCACCCGACTCCCGGCGCACACGTCACTCATCCCGGCAATCATTAAGGACCACATCATGTTGCGCGTAGCCGTTCCCAACAAGGGTGCGCTCTCCGAATCGGCGTCGGCGGTGCTCGCCGAGGCCGGATATCGCAAGCGTTCCGACGCCAAGGACCTCACCGTTCTCGACAACGCCAACGACGTCGAGTTCTTCTTCCTGCGCCCCAAGGACATCGCCATCTACGTCGGCGCGGGCACCCTCGATCTCGGCATCACCGGCCGTGACCTTGCCGGTGACTCCGGTGCCGCGGTCGACGAGGAATTGTCGATGGGCTTCGGCTCGTCGACCTTCCGCTACGCCGCTCCCGGCAATCAGACCTGGACTGTCGACGACCTCGCCGGCAAGCGGATCGCGACGTCGTACCCGAATCTGGTGCGCGCCGATCTCGCCGAGCGGGGAATCGAGGCCGAGATCATCCGGCTCGACGGTGCGGTCGAGATCTCCATCCAGCTCGGCGTCGCCGACGCGATCGCCGACGTGGTGGGCTCGGGACGCACGCTGCGCCAGCACGGGCTGGTCGCCTTCGGCGAGACGCTGTGCGACTCCGAGGCGGTCCTCATCTCGCGGTCCGGCGCCGAGCGGGGCAAGGCCGCCCGGCAGTTCGTCGCGCGCGTGCAGGGCGTCGTCTTCGGTCAGCAGTACGTGATGATCGACTACGACTGCCCACGTTCGCTGCTCGCCGAGGCGTCGAAGCTGACCCCCGGCCTGGAGTCGCCGACGGTGGCTCCGATGGCCGATCCCGACTGGGTCGCAATCCGGGCCATGGTGCCGCGCAAGGACCACCAGAACCTGATGGATAAGCTCTCCGAACTCGGCGCGAAGGCGATCCTCGCCACCGACATCCGGTCCTGTCGCTTCTGAGTCGACGAGACTGTCTTCGGCCTCCTGAACTGCGGAAATCTGTACCTGGGAGCCCAGTCAAATGCACAGTGCACGTGGTCGGGCTGGGGCGTACAGATAGCCGACGAGTTTGGCGAGCCGCTCGCTGACCTTTGGGCGTGTCGCGATTTCAGAAACCGCGTGTCTGGCCAGAAACCAGGGGCGCGCCAGCGGTTTCTGGCACCACCCGCGGTTTCTGGCACCACGTGCGGTTTGCGACGAGGCCGAGCTCTGCCTGCTTCCAGGTCCGGCTCGGAGTGTCTTGCTCACGCGTTGCGATTGAGCAGCACGGTCTGCGCCGACCGGCCGATGAACCCGTCGACGTCGTAGAGGTCGGCGAAGGTGGCGCCGAAGCCGTGGCGCCCGGTGGCCATGTCGGCGTCGATGCCGAGCCAGTGTCCGCGGGGCGCGGCGGTCAGGTGGACAGTGGTGTCGGTGTTCATCCAGGTCCACTCGTCGGGCCGCAGCCGGGTGCCGAGCCCGTTGGCCACGTCGAGGACGGTGAAGATCGATTCGAGGTCGGCAATCGGCTCATCGGCGACGAGGTCGATGGCCGGGCGCAGCCACACTGCGGGTGTGTCGCCGGTGCGTCCCTCCACGCGGGCCGATTCCACGGTTCCGATGAAACCGGTTGTGCCCCAGTCGACACCGAGCGATTCGTCGGCAGTCACTCCGATCACTGAATCCACGTCATCGGGACCTGTGGCCAAGGCGGGCAATGGAATTCGTTCGATCGGAGCGGAGTCCGCGAGCCGCATGCGCCAGCCCACGGACTGCGCCGCTGTCCGGAAACCACCGTCGGGCTGCTGCACTTCCAGATCGGCGCCGATCAGCGTGATCTGTCGTCCCGGACGCAGTACGCGCGCCCGAATCCTGTTGACGCCGAGCCCGATCGGGCCGAGGATCTCGGTGGTGACGCGCGTGAAGTGCTGGTCGGGGTCGGGCGCACAGCGGAGCATGGCGCGCATCAGGAGGCCTGCGGGTGGGCCGCCGTGCTGGATCTCCGGGGCCCAGACGCTCAGGGTCGCCGGCGTCGGCTGGTAATACTCGTGACCGTCGGCCTCGTAGTCCGGTGCGGCAATCGGTTCGTAGTAGGACGAATACTCCACGTCGTCACTTTATGGGGGTCGTCATAGTCGTGTGTCACCGGGTGCCGAAATCGGTCTTGTCAGTCGGCCGTGAATCCGACTGGTGGTCCCGGATAGGGCGGGATGGTTCCACCGAATTCGGGGCAGCGATCGCGGTGCTCGCACGACGAACACAGCCGCGACCGCTTCGGCCGAAAGTCGCCGGTGGCCACCGCCACCCGGATGGCCTTCCAGATCGCCACCAGGGTGCGTTCGAATCGTTCGAGTTCGTCGCGGTCGGGGGTGTAGGTGAGTTGCTGACCGTCGGACAGGTACATCAACTGCAGTCGGTGCGGCACCACACCTCGGGTGCGCAAGATCGCGAGGGCATAGAACTTCATCTGGAACAGCGCTGCGGATTCGAACGCCTCACCCGGGCAGCGTCCGGTCTTGTAGTCCACCACCCTGATCTCACCGGTGGGCGCGACATCGATCCGGTCGATGAATCCCCGCATCCGGACCTGCCCCGACTCGATCTCGATGTGATGCTCGACGGCGTCCGGGTCGAAGGCGGTCGGATTCTCCATCGTGTAGTAGGTCGCGATCAGCTTGTGCGCATCGGCCAGGAACTTGGTGTCGTCACCATGGGCGACCACCTGCGCGAGTTCGGGGTCGGCCTCGCACAGCGCGGCCCAGGCGCCTTCGACCAGCAAATCCGCGGATTCACGGGTGCGCAGCGCGGCCGGCATGTCGAAGAGGTTCTCGAGCGCAGCATGGACCACCGTGCCGCGTGTCTGCGCCGGGGTGGGCGTCTCGGCGAAGCGATCGATCGCGCGGTACCGGTACAGCAGGGGACACTGCTTGAAATCGGACGCACGCGACGGCGACAGTGCCAACGGGCGGCCGACCAGTCCACGTTGCTCAGACCCGGCTTCAACACTTGTACTCACATTTGGCAGGGTAAGACGCCGTACAGACAGTTTCGCGCCGCGACACCACCGCGAGCGCACTTCACGAGTCGGGAAGGACCTGACGTGCCCACCTCCGGCCCGTTCGCCATCGGCGACCGCGTACAGCTCACGGATGCGAAAGGTCGCAAGTTCACGGTCCACCTCGAGGCCGGCAAGCTCTTCCACACCCATCGCGGCGCCATCGCCCACGACGACCTGGTCGACGCGCCCGAGGGCAGCATCGTCTCGGCCACCAGCGGGACGCAGTACCTCGCGCTGCGCCCACTCCTCGTCGACTACGTGCTGTCGATGCCGCGTGGCGCCCAGGTCATTTACCCGAAGGACGCGGCGCAGATCGTCGTCGAGGGGGACGTGTTCCCCGGTGCGCGGGTTCTGGAGGCCGGTGCCGGCTCTGGTGCGCTCACGTGCTCGCTGCTGCGTGCTGTCGGTACGCAGGGTGAGGTCGTGTCCTACGAGGTTCGCGCCGACCACGCCGAGCATGCGGTGCGCAACGTCGACACCTTCTTCGGTGAGCGGCCCGCGAACTGGACACTGATCGTCGACGACCTCGCAAATCTCCCCGCCGACGAGCGATTCGATCGCATCGTTCTGGACATGTTGGCGCCCTGGGAGCCGCTGGACGTGGTTCGAACGGCCTTGAAACCAGGTGGAGTACTAACGATTTATGTGGCAACGGTCACCCAGTTGTCGCGAATCGTCGAGGCCCTGCGCGATCAGGAGTGCTGGACCGAGCCCCGGGCGTGGGAATCGCTGGTCCGCGAGTGGAGCGCGGTGGGTCTCGCGGTGCGTCCGGAGCACAAAATGCAAGGCCATACGGCATTTCTCATCACCGCTCGGCGACTTGCCGACGGCACCACCACCTTGCGGCCGCAGCGGCGTCCCAGCAAGGGGTGACCGGGAAATCGGTTTACGCGTCGAAACATCGCGAATACGTTGAGAAGACGCATATTTAACACACCGTCAACATCACCATTCGCGCGGTGGAGGGCGATTTACGAGCGCTCCCGGTAGCGTGGAGACACGGCGCAAGCATTCGATCGAGGGATCGGATGATTGCCGGGGAGAGGAGTCAGCAATGACCGAATCTGACCGCCACGATGCCCCCACGGGTGACCGCAGGGTTCCCGAGAGCGCAAGTGCATCCGACGAGGATTTCACTCCTGCCTACACCCCGCCGCTGCCACGCAGCGGGAGCGAGCGCGCGCCGTTCGGCAGGCCTGCAGCCGACACACCCGCCGGGGATGTCCACGCGCTGCAGGAACGTGTCGACAACCTCACCGTGCGCAACGCCAAACTTCTCGACACCCTCAAGGACGCCCGCCAGCAGTTGGTGGCGCTCCGAGAGGAAGTCGACCGCCTCGGACAGCCGCCGAGCGGCTACGGGATCTTGTTGGAGGTGCAAGCCGACTCGACGGTCGACGTGTTCACCTCCGGGCGCAAGATGCGGCTCACGTGTTCGCCCAACATCGACACCGAGACCCTGCACAGGGGTCAGACGCTGCGCCTCAACGAGGCCCTGACCATCGTCGAGGCCTGTGAGTTCGACACGGTCGGCGAGATCAGCACACTGCGCGAGGTACTCGGCGACGGCCAGCGGGCCCTGGTGGTCGGGCACGCCGACGAGGAGCGCGTGGTCTGGCTCGCCGAACCGCTGCTCGGTGACGTCGACGGCGAGGACGGCAAGCGGCGCAAGTTGCGTCCCGGTGACTCGCTGCTGATCGACACCAAAGCCGGATTCGCGTTCGAGCGCGTCCCGAAGGCCGAGGTCGAGGACCTGGTCCTCGAGGAGGTTCCCGACGTCGGCTACGAGGACATCGGTGGTCTCGGCCGCCAGATCGAGCAGATCCGTGATGCCGTCGAACTCCCGTTCCTGCACAAGGACCTGTTCCGCGACTACGCGCTGCGTCCGCCCAAGGGCGTCCTGCTGTACGGCCCGCCCGGCTGCGGCAAGACCCTCATCGCGAAGGCAGTGGCCAACTCGCTCGCCAAGAAGATCGCGCAGGCGCGCGGCGACGACGCGAAGGAAGCGAAGTCCTACTTCCTCAACATCAAGGGTCCCGAGCTCCTCAACAAGTTCGTCGGCGAGACCGAGCGGCACATCCGCCTGATCTTCCAGCGGGCACGCGAGAAGGCCTCGGAAGGCACTCCGGTGATCGTGTTCTTCGACGAGATGGACTCGATCTTCCGGACTCGCGGTTCCGGCGTCTCGTCGGACGTGGAGACCACCGTTGTGCCGCAGCTGCTCAGCGAGATCGACGGTGTCGAGGGCCTGGAGAACGTCATCGTCATCGGCGCCTCCAACCGCGAGGACATGATCGATCCGGCGATCCTGCGGCCCGGCCGCCTCGACGTCAAGATCAAGATCGAGCGCCCCGACGCGGAGTCGGCGATGGACATCTTCTCCAAGTACCTGGTGGAAGAACTGCCCGTGCACGCCGACGATCTGGGCGAGTTCGGCGGCGACCGGACGGCCTGCATCAACGCCATGATCGAGCGGGTCGTCGAGCGCATGTACGCCGAGAGCGACGACAACCGGTTCCTGGAGGTCACCTACGCCAACGGCGACAAGGAGATCATGTATTTCAAGGACTTCAACTCGGGCGCCATGATCCAGAACGTGGTCGACCGGTCCAAGAAGTACGCGATCAAGTCGCAGCTCGAGACCGGTCAGCCGGGACTGCGGGTCCAGCACCTGTTCGACTCGATCCTCGACGAGTTCGCGGAGAACGAGGACCTGCCGAACACCACCAATCCCGATGACTGGGCCCGTATCTCGGGCAAGAAGGGTGAGCGGATCGTGTACATCCGCACCCTGGTCACCGGCAAGAGTTCGGGTGCCAGCCGCGCGATCGACACCGAGACCAACACCGGCCAGTACTTGTAGTCGAGCGGCGCGACACGCGGGTCGGCCGACCGGCCGACAGGTGCGGTGTGGACCTCGCGATCAGGCACTAGAGTCATTCGGTGATGAACAGTATGTCCATGACGCGCGGGCGCGTGACCGTCGACGGCGGTCAGGTGCACCCGATCGGTGACCGCCAACGGATCACGATCGGCCGCACCCCCGACAACGACATTGTGATCAACCACCCGATGGTGTCGCGGCATCATCTGGCGCTCGAGTGGCGCGTCACTGCGTGGTGTCTGGTCGACACCGGTTCGACCAACGGCTTCTATCTGAACGGTCGACGCATCCCGGAATTGACCGTGTCTGGCCCGGTTCAGGTGCGTATCGGCGACGCGGTGACCGGCCCGGTCCTCGATCTCGCCTTGGACCCGGTCGGGCCTGGCGGCCCGCCCCCGCCGTCCGGTGGGTTTCGTCCCGGTCCGCCGGCCGGCCCGGGGTCGGGCAGCATGCCGATGCGCGTTCCCGCGCCCGGAACGTACTCCCGCGACAACGGCGTCGAACCGATGCCGCAGGAACTGCGCAACGCACCACACCTGCAGTCACTCCAACAGAACGTGTCGGCGGTGTACCGACTGCCGGGCGCCGACACCCCGCCCGCTCGTGAGTCGATCTCGCTGCGCGGTGTCCAGACCATCGGTCGTACCCCGGACAACGACATCGTCGTCAGCGACGTGCTGGCCTCCCGCCACCACGCCCGGGTGAGTACCGGGCAGTCCGGGCTGGTCATCGCCGACCTGAACAGCGTCAACGGCACCTTCGTGAACGGGCGACGGGTGGGCCAGGCACAGCTCACCGACGGCGACGTGGTGACCATCGGTAACAGTGACTTCGTGGTGTCCGGCGGCACCCTCATCCGCGGTCAGGCTCGCGAAGCGGTGGCCGGCGGTGTCCATGTGCACGGCGTCAGTCTGGTGGTCGACGGCGGGAAGCAATTGCTGGCCGACGTCGAGTTCAGCGCCAGCCCGGGCACGCTGACCGCCATCATCGGACCGTCGGGCGCGGGTAAGTCCACCGTGTCCAAGATCGTCGCCGGTCTCAACGCGCCCACCAGTGGTCAGGTGACCTTCGAGAACCGCAGCGTCCACGCCGAGTACGACGCCCTGCGCACCCGTATCGGAATGGTGCCGCAGAAGGATGTGCTGCACCACAAACTGACCCTGCGTCAGGCTCTGCGTTACGCCGCAGAACTGCGACTGCCACCCGACCTCAGCAAGGCCGACCGCGACAACGTCATCAACGGTGTCCTGTCCGAGCTCCAACTCACCGAGCACGTCGACACCCGGGTGGAGAAACTCTCCGGTGGCCAGCAGAAGCGTGCCTCGGTGGCAATGGAGTTGCTCACCGGTCCGTCGCTGCTGATTCTCGACGAACCGACGTCGGGGCTCGATCCGGCGCTCGACCGTCAGGTGATGGCGACGCTGCGCCGCCTCGCCGATGCCGGCCGCGTGGTGTTGGTGGTGACCCACTCGCTGACCTACCTGTCGATGTGCGACCAGGTGCTGCTGTTGGCCCCGGGCGGCAAGACCGCGTTCTGCGGACCGCCGGCACAGGTCCGCGGCGCGATGGGCACCGACGACTGGGCCGAGATCTTCTCCTTTGTCGCCGATCAACCCGACACCGCCCACATGCGGTTCCTCGACCGCAATCGCCGCCGCCGCCGACCTCCGCCACCGATGCGTCCACCCGGACCGCCGATCCCGATACCGCACACCAGTTTCCTGCGTCAGTCGAGCACCGTGTCGCGCCGACAGGTCCGACTGATCTTCGCCGACGTCGGGTATCTCGCATTCCTGGTTCTGCTGCCGGTGGTGCTGGGTGCGCTGACTCTGGTGATTCCCGGCTCGAACGGCTTTGGGCTCGTCGGCGATCCCAACCATCCACCGGGCGTGCCGCCGCCCAAGGATGCCGGTGAGGCGGTGCAGATCCTGGTCGTGCTCGTCGTCGGGGCTGCCTTCATGGGCGCCGCGTTGACCGTGCGCGATCTGGTGGGTGAGCGCGACATCTTCGAACGCGAACGCGCGGTCGGCCTCCGACCGGGCGCCTACCTGTGGGCAAAGATCCTCGTGTTCTTCACTGCTGCCGTTCTGCAGAGCATCGTGATGGTCGCCATCTGCTTTGCGGGCCGCGGCATACCCGAGTTCGGCGGACCGTTCATCAGCCCGCCGATAGACCTGGTGATCTCGATCGCGGCGCTGGCCTGCGTGTCGACCCTTGTCGGACTGGCCATCTCGTCGATGGTGAAGTCCAATGAGCAGGTGATGCCACCGCTGGTCATCGTGATCATGGTGCAGCTGGTGTTCTGCGGTGGCCTGTTCGCTCTCGACAAGCCGGGCCTGGAACAGATCTCGTGGATCTTCCCGTCCTTCTGGGGGTACGTGGCGTCGGCAGCCTCGGTGGACCTGACCTACATCAACTCCTACGCACCCCAGGCCGCCGGCAACGGCTTGTGGGAGTCGACCTTCGCCAACTTCGCGCTGGCGATGCTCGTGCTGGTGATCATCGGCGCGATCCTGGCCGGCATCACCTACTCCAAGCTGCGCCTGAAGAAGGCCCGCTGATCAGTCGGTCCAGTCACCCGGCGGTCATTCCGCCGGGTGACTGTTCCCGTCAGGACGGCATGGTGAACGAGGTCGTCACGCCTGCGGAGACCTCGGGATAGCGCACCAATCCGAGTTCGGCGTCGTCGCTCAATGCCGGATGAGCGGGCAGGACACGCACGGTGTAGCCGATCAGCCCCGACGAGCGTGGTTCCAAGGTGGCCGAGAACACCGACCGCCCCGACGAATCGGGTTGGGCTGCAGGCGACATGATCGCGAAGTGCGGGTCGACGATGTCGCCTTCGTCGGTGACCCGGCCGAGGATCGCCTCGACCTTGACCTCCGTGGGAGACAGTGCCCCCGACGCCACGTGCGCGGTGACGAGCAGACCGTCGTCGGCCTTGTCGTCCTCGACGCCGGCGATCATGACCGACGACCAACTGCGATTGAGACGTGACCGGTACGCGGCGAGGTCGGCGGCGACCTTGTAGTCGTCGGCGCACACTGCCGTGAACGACGCGGCGGCCGGGCAGTAGAGCTGGGTGGTGTAGTCGCGCACCATGCGGGAGGCGAGCACCTTGGGGCCGAGTTTGCTCAGCGTGTGCCGGACCATCTCCACCCAGCGCTCGGGGACACCGTCGGTGGTGCGGTTGTAGAAGAGGGGGATCACCGACTCCTCGAGCAGCGAATACAGTGCCTCTGCCTCGAGGTCGTCGCGACGGTACTCGTCGGTGACGCCTTCCGCCGATGGGATGGCCCAACCGTTTTCGCCGTCGGCCATCTCGTCCCACCAGCCGTCGAGGATCGACAGGTTGAGTCCGCCGTTGAGTGCCGACTTCATGCCCGACGTTCCGCACGCCTCCATGGGGCGTACCGGGTTGTTGAGCCACACGTCGCAGCCGGCGTAGATGTGCCGGGCCATCGAGATGTCGTAGTCGGGCAAGAAGACGATCTTGTCGCGCAGCTCGGGGTCCTCGGTGAAACGCACGACCTGCTGGATCAACGCCTTTCCGCCATCGTCGGCCGGATGCGCCTTGCCGGCGATGACCAACTGAACGGGGCGCTCCGGGTCGGTCAGGATACGTCGCAGACGGTCGGGATCGCGCAGCATCAGCGTGAGCCGCTTGTAGGTGGCGGCGCGGCGCGCGAAACCGATCGTCAGCGCGGACGGGTCGAAGATGTCTGCGGTCCAACCCAATTCGGCGTCGATGAACCCACGGTCGCGGCCACTGGCATGCGCACGGCGGCGTACCTCGTCGACGAGTTGGCCGCGCAGTTCTTCCCGCGTCTGCCACAGGTCGGCGACACTGAGCGCCGCGTACTGGTCGCCGGCCGAGTCCTCGTCCGCGCCGACCAGCTCCCGCCATGCCCGCGATACCCAGGTGAAGCCGTGGACGCCGTTGGTGACCGACCCGATCGGCACCTCGGCGGCGTCGAATCCGGGCCAGAGGTCGGCGAACATCTCGCGGCTGACCTCGCCGTGCAACTGCGACACCCCGTTGCTGCGCTGGCCGAGCCGGAATCCCATGTGCGCCATGTTGAAGACACCGGGATCGGACTCATCGCCCAGTTCGAGGACGGTGCCGACGTCGAGACCCGGCAGCAGTCGCGACTGCCCGTCGGGGCCGACGGCGAGGTAGTACCGAACCAGGTCGGTGGGGAAGCGGTCGATTCCCGCGGGGACGGGCGTGTGGGTGGTGAAGATGTTCGACGCCCGGACCACCGCCTCCGCCGTGTCGAAATCGAGGCCCGCACCGCCGTCGACGAGTTCTCGCACCCGTTCGACGCCGAGGAAACCGGCATGGCCCTCGTTCATGTGGAACACCGTCGGCTCTGCGCGACCGGTGATGCGGACGTACTCGCGCAGCGCCCGGACGCCGCCGATGCCGAGCAGAATCTCCTGCTTGATGCGGTGATCCTGGTCGCCGCCGTACAGGCGGTCGGTGACGGCGCGGAGCTCTTCGTCGTTGAGCGAGATGTCGGAGTCGAGCAGCAACAGCGGGATCCGACCGACGGTCGCGATCCACACCTGTGCGTGGAGGGCGCGATCGCCGGGCATGGCGACGCGGACGATGACCGGACCGGAATCGTCGGCCAGCAGCGTCAGCGGCAGGGCCCCGGGGTCGTTGACCGGGTAGCGCTCGATCTGCCAGCCGTCGTGCGACAGGCTCTGCCGGAAGTAGCCGGAGCGGTAGAACAGGCCGACGCCGATCAGTGGCAATCCGAGGTCGGATGCTGCCTTGAGGTGGTCACCCGCCAGGATGCCGAGGCCACCCGAGTAGATGGGCAGCACCTCGGTGATGCCGAACTCCATCGAGAAGTAGGCAATGCCTTCCGGCACAGTGTTTCCCGCCGACCGATAGTCACCGAACCATTGAGGTGCGGCGATGTAGTCGTCGAGGTCGGCGTGCAGTTGTGTGACCCGTTCGCAGAACTCGGTGTCGGCGGCCAGTTCGTGCAGGCGCTCGGTGTCGACGTCGGCGAGCACCCGGAGCGGATCACCGGTCGCAGCCCAGCGTTCCGGGTAGATGGTGGCGAACAACTCCTGCGTCGGTGTGTGCCACACCCATCGAAGGTTGTTGGCGAGGCCGGCCAGGTCGGCGAGTTGAGGGGGGAGGGGCACGCGAACGTTGAACCGGCGGAATGCTTTCACGGCGTAGACGGTACCCAGGTCAGACGGTCCCTGCGACCGGGACGAGCGTAGCGACGGGTTAAGATTCGACGCACCGAGATGAACAATTAGGCTCTTGGCATGCAGCGAATCATCGGGACCGAGGTCGAGTACGGAATTTCGGCGCCGGGCGACCCGACCGCGAATCCGATCATGACGTCAACACAGGCCGTTCTTGCCTATGCGGCGGCCGCCGGTGTGCCCCGCGCGAAGCGGACGCGCTGGGACTACGAGGTGGAGTCGCCGCTTCGTGATGCGCGCGGTTTCGACCTCGGGCGAGGGTCGGGACCGGCCCCGATCATCGACGCCGACGAGATCGGCGCGGCCAACATGATCCTCACCAACGGGGCGCGCCTGTACGTCGACCACGCGCATCCCGAGTACTCGGCTCCCGAGGTGACCGACCCGCTCGACGCGGTGATCTGGGACAAGGCGGGCGAGCGCGTGATGGAGGCTGCGGCACGCCACGTCGCGAGCGTGCCGGGGGCACCCCGCCTCCAGCTCTACAAGAACAACATCGACGGCAAGGGCGCGTCGTACGGCACTCATGAGAACTACCTCATGGCGCGAGAGACGCCGTTCACCGCCGTCATCGCCGGATTGACCACCTTTTTCGCGTCTCGGCAGGTGATCACCGGATCGGGGCGGGTGGGCATCGGGCAGTCCGGCGACGAGGCCGGATATCAGCTGTCGCAACGTGCGGACTACATCGAGGTCGAGGTCGGTCTGGAGACCACCCTCAAGCGGGGCATCATCAACACGCGCGACGAACCGCACGCCGACCCGGAGCGATACCGCCGCCTGCACGTGATCATCGGCGACGCGAATCTCGCCGAGACCGCCACCTATCTGAAGGTGGGCACGACCGCGCTCGTCCTCGATCTGATCGAGGCGGGTGTCGACTTCTCCGACATCGAACTCGCCCGCCCGGTGCAAGCCGTGCACACCATCAGTCACGACCCGACGCTCACGACGACGGTAGCGCTCACCGACGGCCGCGAGGTCACCGCGCTCGCACTGCAACGCGAGTATCTGCAGCGTTGCCAGGCCTTCCACGACCGTGAGCATTCCGACGACGAACGGGCCGCGCACGTCCTGGCGACGTGGGCCGACGTCCTCGACCGTCTCGAACGCGATCCGATGGAATGCGCCGACATCCTCGACTGGCCGGCGAAGCTGCGGATCCTGGAGGGGTTCCGTCAGCGCGAGGGATTGTCGTGGTCGGCACCGCGTCTCCAGCTGATCGACCTGCAGTACTCCGACGTCCGGCTCGACAAGGGTCTGTACAACCGGCTGGTGGCGCGGGGTTCGATGAAGCGTCTGGTGGACGAGAACGCGGTGCTCGCCGCGATCACCGAACCCCCGCGCAACACCCGCGCCTACTTCCGCGGTGAATGTCTGCGCCGGTTCGGTGCCGATGTCGCCGCGGCGAGCTGGGATTCGGTGATCTTCGACCTCGGCGGCGACTCGCTGGTCCGGATACCCACTCTCGAACCGTTGCGGGGCAGCGAGGCCCACGTCGGAGCGCTCCTGGATTCGGTCCATTCCGCATCCGAACTCGTCGATCAGCTGACCACGTAACCGAGACGAACCCAACGCTCGTGTTAAGGGCGCCGTTACGCCGCGGCCACCGGTAGGGTGGATTTACGCCGCGGCGAAGCCGGGGCCGGAGTGAGGAGTGGCAGATGGCGCAGGAACAGACCAAGCGCGGTGGTGGCGACGACGACGGTGATCTGGGTCCCGAGGGTGGTGCGGGTCAAGAGCGTCGCGAGAAGCTGGCCGAGGACACCGACGACCTGCTCGACGAGATCGACGACGTGCTCGAGGAGAACGCCGAGGACTTCGTGCGCGCATATGTGCAGAAGGGCGGCCAGTGAGCGAGAACCCCGGTTGGTTTTCACGCGGTTCGGTTTCACGGTCGTCTTCACTTCGTTCAGGTCTGTCGCTGGGGGCCGACATCTCGTCGTTCACCGAGTTCCTGCGTGCCCACGCGCCGGATCAGCTGCCGCAGTCCAGGGCTGAAGCGATGGGTGGATTCACCGGCGCAACCGACGACATCCCACACGGCACCACGATCGTCGCCGTCTCCTATCCGGGCGGCGTTGTTCTTGCCGGTGACCGCCGCGCCACGATGGGCAATCTCATCGCCACGCGCGACGTGAAGAAGGTCTACATCACCGACGAGTACTCGGCGGCCGGTATCGCCGGTACAGCCGGCATCGCGATCGAGATGGTGCGGCTGTTCGCCGTCGAACTCGAGCACTACGAGAAGATCGAAGGCGTTCCACTCACCCTGGACGGCAAGGTTTCTCGGCTCGCCACGATGGTGCGGGGCAACCTGGGTGCGGCGATGCAGGGACTCGCGGCGGTGCCGCTGCTGGTCGGCTACGACATCGACCACGACGACCCGTCCGAGCGTGGCCGGATCTTCTCCTTCGATGTCGCGGGCGATCGGCACGAGGAGTTCGGTGGCTATCAGGCCATCGGTTCGGGCTCGGTCTTCGCGAAGTCGTCATTGAAGAAGCTCTACCGACACGACCTCGACGAGGAGTCGGCGCTGGCGATCGCGGTCGAGGCGCTCTACGACGCTGCCGACGACGATTCGGCGACCGGTGGGCCCGACATCGTGCGCAAGATCTTCCCGCTGGCGACGGTCGTCGATGCCCAGGGTGCACGCGAAGTGGACGCGGCGGCCATCGAGTCGGCGGCCCGGGCGATCGTCGAACGGCGTGCAGCCGAGCATGAAGGGGGTGCCCGATGACGTTCCCGTATTACGCCAGTGCCGAGCAGATCATGCGCGACCGCTCGGAGTTGGCGCGCAAGGGAATCGCTCGCGGACGAAGCGTGGTGATCCTCACCTACGCCGACGGCGTGCTGTTCGTCGCCGAGAATCCGTCCAACACGCTGCGCAAGACCAGCGAGATCTACGACCGCATCGGGTTTGCGGCGGTGGGCAAGTACAACGAGTTCGAGAGCCTGCGCAAAGCCGGTATCCAGCTCGCCGACATGCGCGGCTACAGCTACGACCGCGCCGACGTGTCGGGGCTGTCGCTGGCCAACACCTACGCGAATGCCCTCGGCAGTGTGTTCACCGAGCAGCCAAAGCCTTTCGAGGTCGAGTTGTGCGTCGCGGAGGTCGCCAAGCCGGGCAAACCCCGACCGTCGCAGCTGTATCGCATCAGCTACGACGGTTCGATCACCGACGAGACACGATTTCTGGTCATGGGCGGTGCGACCGAACCGATCGCGGCCGCGCTCAAGGAGAGCTATCAGCCCGACCTCGACCTGGCCGGTGCGGTGGCGGTGGCCGTCGGCGCGCTGGCCACGCCGGCCGACTCGGGCAACGGCGCTCCCGCGGAACCGCGTGTCCTCGCTGCGGGTGACCTGGAGGTGGCGATCCTTGATCGCAATCGTCCGCGTCGTGCGTTCAAACGACTGACATCGTCAGCGGTCGACGCGCTGTTGCCCGGCGACAAGTCCGAGGAAGCACCGACCGAGGACCAGACGTCTACCGACGCCGCGGATTCGCCGACACCGGACGAGTCGGCGTGACGTCGCACCGCCCCGGCGACCGCACGCACGGGTAGGGTTGAGCAGGTGCAGCGTCGAATCATGGGCATCGAAACCGAATTCGGTGTCACGTGTACTTTCCACGGTCATCGCAGACTGAGCCCGGACGAGGTTGCCCGATATCTCTTCCGTCGGGTGGTGTCGTGGGGTCGGTCGTCGAATGTGTTCTTGCAGAACGGCGCTCGGCTCTACCTCGACGTCGGATCGCACCCGGAGTACGCGACCGCCGAGTGCGACAGCCTCATCCAGCTGATCAACCACGATCGGGCAGGTGAACTGGTCCTCGAGGATCTGCTGGTCGACGCCGAACAGCGTCTCGCCGACGAGGGGATCGGCGGGGACATCTACCTGTTCAAGAACAACACCGACTCGGCCGGCAACTCTTATGGCTGCCACGAGAACTATCTGGTGGTCCGCGCCGGCGAGTTCTCCAGGATCTCGGATGTGCTGCTCCCGTTCCTGGTCACCCGCCAGCTGATCTGCGGGGCCGGCAAGGTGCTGCAGACGCCCAAGGCCGCCACGTTCTGCCTGTCGCAGCGGGCCGAACACATCTGGGAGGGCGTGTCGTCGGCGACCACCCGGTCGCGGCCCATCATCAACACCCGTGACGAGCCGCACGCCGACGCCGAGAAGTACCGCCGCCTGCACGTCATCGTCGGTGACTCCAACATGTCGGAGATGACCACCCTGCTGAAGGTGGGGTCGGCCGCGCTCGTGCTCGAGATGATCGAGGCGGGCGTCGTCTTCCGTGATTTCGCGCTGGACAACCCGATTCGGGCCATCCGAGAGGTGAGCCACGATCCCACGGGACGCCGGCCGGTGCGGTTGGCGGGCGGTCGGCAGGCCAGCGCTCTCGACATCCAGCGTGAATACCACGCCCGTGCCGTCGAGCACATGACCAACCGGCGCCCCGATCCCGAGATGGACATGGTGGTCGACCTGTGGGGCCGCATGCTCGACGCGGTGGAGCGCGACGACTTCTCCAAGGTCGACACCGAGGTCGACTGGGTCATCAAACGCAAACTCTTCCAGCGGTATCAGGACAAGTACTCGATGGAGCTGTCCGATCCCAAGATCGCGCAACTCGACCTCGCGTTCCACGACATCAAACGCGGCCGCGGCGTGTTCGACGTCTTGTCGCGCAAGGGCCTGGTCACCCGGGCGACGACCGACGAGGCCATCGCCACCGCGGTGAACGAGCCGCCGCAGACGACGCGGGCCAAGCTGCGCGGCGATTTCATCTCGGCCGCACAGAAGGCCGGACGAGACTTCACCGTCGACTGGGTACACCTCAAGCTCAACGACCAGGCGCAGCGCACCGTGCTGTGCAAGGACCCGTTCCGCAGCGTCGACGAGCGCGTCGATCGACTGATCGCCTCCATGTGAGTTCTATCCTGACCCGGTGGCAACTGCGAAAGTCGAGCGTCTCCTCAACCTGGTGATCTGTCTGCTGGCCACCCGCCAGTTCGTCACCGCCGAGTACATCCGGCACAACGTCGCCGGTTACTCCGACGAAGGTCAGTCGCCCGAGGCCTTCAACCGGATGTTCGAGCGTGACAAGACCGAGCTCCGCGACCTGGGTATCCCACTGATCACCGGGCGATCGCCGATGTCGGGCAGCGCCGAGGGTTACCGCATCAACCGGGACAGCTACGAGCTGCCGGAGGTGAGCTTGGACGCCCAGGAGGCGGCCACCATCGCGATGGCTGCCGCGCTGTGGGACACCCCCGAGGTCTCGACGCTGTCGCAGACCGCGGTACTCAAACTGCGGGCGGCCGGCATTCCGGTACGCACCGAGGACGAGCTGGGCATCAGCAGTGGCGGCGCCGCCCGATCGATGGGTTCGGAAGTCGTGATCGGTGCACTCCTGGCCGCGGTCGACGCCGGGCAGGCGGTCGAGTTCACACACCGCTCGGGCTCGGCGTCTGCGCCCGCCACGCGCACAGTGGAGCCCTGGGGTGTCGTCACGCACCGCGGCCGCTGGTATGTCGTCGGGCACGATCGGGACCGGGCCGCCACCCGAACCTTTCGACTGTCGCGGATTTCGGATCTGCGTTCCGTTGGGCCGTCCGGCGCGGTCAAGGTCCCCGCGGGAACCGATCTGCAGCAGATCGTCAGCGCGGCGGTCGACGCCGCCGCCGGAACCGACGGCCGCACCGCGCGGATCTGGGTGGCCACCGACCGTGCAGCGGGCCTGCGGAGGCTCGCGGTGGGCAGCGAACCGGGGGACTACGACGGCGAACCCGGGGATGTGCTGACCGTCGACATCCGGTCGTTGTCGACGCTGACGCGGATGGTCTTGGGGGTCGGCAGCGGTGCTGTGGTCCTCGAACCGCCGGAACTGCGGGACCAGGTGGTCGCCGGGCTCGATCGGCTGTCGGGGGTGAGTGCGTGATGTCGGCTCAACCCTCTCGGCTGTCCCGCCTGCTCGCGATGGTGCCGTACTTCCAGGCGCATCGGGGCATCGCGATCGAGCAGGCCGCCGCCGATCTCGGCGTCACCCCCAAACAGCTCACCAAGGATCTCGAGCTGCTGTTCGTGTGCGGCTTGCCTGGTTACTACCCGGACGACCTGATCGAACTCGAATTCAGCGAGGGCCATGTCCACGTCGGATTCACCGCGGGCATGGATCGTCCGCTGCGTCTGACCACGACGGAGTCGAGCACCCTGCTGGTGGCGTTGCGGGCACTCGTCGACACCCCCGGCGTCGTCGACCGGGATGCCGCGCGCCGGGCGATCGCCAAGATCGAACAGGCCGTGGGTGCCGCAGGGCCGGCCGTTGCGGCGGGTGCCGAGGTCGACACCGATTCCGAGGAGAACCCCACCTACGCAGCCATTCGGGACGCGGTCAAACATGGCCGCGCGCTGCGGCTGCGCTACTACTCGGCCACCCGGGACAGTGTTGCCGACCGAGTGGTCGACCCCATTCGCCTGCAGGTCATGGACCAGCACACCTACCTCGAGGCCTGGTGCCGGTTGTCCGAGGGGGTGCGATTGTTCCGATTCGACCGGGTCGACGCCGCGACGGAACTGGAAGAGAAGAGCGCGCCGCCACCGCAGGCGGCGGGCCAGAGTTCCTCGCCCGTCCTGCAGGACGACCCCGACCTCCCGCAGGCGCACATCGAGATCGACGCCGACCACCTCTGGGTCTTCGACTACTACCTCATCGAACCCGACGAGGACATCGCCAATCGCCCGGACCCGGCCCTGCCGGTGCGCGGTCGGCTGGTCTACGGGTCACCGGAGTGGCTCAGCCGATTCCTCCTGGGGTTCGGCGGTGCGGTGCGGCTTCTCGACGACGAGCCGACGGCGGCCAGGATCCGGACCGCGGCGGGCGCTGCTCGGGCGCGTTACCGGTGATGTGAGGACTGCCGCATCTGTCGGTCCTCACCCGACCGGGTCGGCGGACACGCCACCTCGGGTAGCATGGCGAACAGACCTGGATCGGGAGGTTCACAACCATGTTCAACGCAGTTCAGCCCTGGCATCTCATCGTGTTGCTGGTGGTCATCCTTGTCCTCTTCGGATCCAAGCGACTCCCGGACGCGGCACGTGGCCTCGGCCGCTCCCTGCGCATCTTCAAGAGCGAGATGAAGGAGATGCAGAAGGACGAGCCGTCGGAGACCGCATCCACCAAGGAGGCGCAGCGCGAACTGCCCGCGGCGACCGACGACGCGGCGGGCAAGACCACCACCGACGACGTGAAGAAGTCGGCATAGGGCTGGGCGCACGCCACGCCGCCGTGTCCATCCCAGGGTCCTGAGTGCGCATTCCCTTCGACCCCAGATACCGCAAACGCAAGCTCAATCCCGACGGCACCATGTCGTTGGTCGAGCATCTGTATGAGCTGCGCACGCGAGTGGTCATCTCCTCGATCGCGATCGTGTTCACCACGATCATCGGCTTCATCTGGTATTCGCACGGCTTCCTCTTCGTGCCGTCGCTCGGTGATCTTCTTCGTGAGCCGTATTGCGATCTGCCGGCCTCCTCGCGCGCGTCCCTGACACCGGACGATTCGTGTCGGTTGCTGGCCACCGGTCCGTTCGACCAGTTCATGCTTCGCCTGAAGGTCGCATTGACGGCCGGAATCGTTCTGGCGTGCCCGGTGTGGCTGTATCAGTTGTGGCAGTTCATCACCCCCGGCCTGCACTCCAACGAGCGGCGCTACGCCGTCGGCTTCGTGTCCGTTGGTGCCGTCTTGTTCGTCACCGGTGCCGTCCTCGCCTACCTGGTGGTCTCCAAGGCGTTCGAGTTCCTCCTCACCGTCGGCAACGATGTGCAGGTCACCGCGCTGGCCGGTGACCAGTACTTCAGTTTCATGCTGCACCTGCTGCTGATCTTCGGAGTCAGCTTCGAACTCCCACTCCTCATCGTCGCGCTCAATCTCATCGGCGTCCTGAGCTACCAACGTCTGAAGGCCTGGCGACGCGGCCTGATCTTCACCCTGTTCGTCTTCGCAGCCTTCGCCACACCCGGTTCCGACCCGTTCAGCATGTGCGCACTGGCCCTCGCTCTCACCGTGCTCCTGGAGTTCTCCATCCAATTCGCCCGCATCACCGACAAGCGGCGCGCGAAGAAGCGACCCGAGTGGCTCTCGGCGTCGGACGACGAGGCCAGCGCACTGCCCGATTCCCAGGACACGCCGGCGGGGTCGGCGATCGATCGGCCGACGCGTGTGGAGGCCGGGCCCGTCGCCGGCAGGTCGTCGACCCGTGCGACCGAGACCTTCGACGACGTCCTGTGACCGAACTCGACGACTTCACGTCGCGACTCGACTTTCGCCTCGACGAATTCCAAACCCGTGCCTGCGAGGCGCTCGAGGCCGGACACGGGGTCTTGGTCTGCGCGCCGACCGGGGCGGGCAAGACGATCGTGGGAGAGTTCGCCGTCCACCTCGCGTTGGCGGGCGGGACCAAGTGTTTCTACACCACCCCGATCAAGGCCCTCAGCAATCAGAAGTACGCGGATCTGGCGGCGGTGCACGGACACGACCGGGTGGGCCTGCTTACCGGCGACAGCTCGATCAACCCCGACGCCCCCGTCGTGGTGATGACCACCGAGGTGGTCCGCAACATGATCTATGCGAATTCTCGTGCGCTGCAAGGGCTGTCGCATGTGGTGATGGACGAGGTGCACTTCCTTGCCGATCGGTTCCGCGGTGCGGTGTGGGAGGAGGTCATCCTGCACCTCGAGCCGTCCGTGCGGGTGGTCAGCCTGTCGGCGACCGTCAGCAACGCCGAGGAGTTCGGCGACTGGATCCAGACCGTACGCGGCGACACCTCGGTGATCGTCGACGAGCACCGGCCCGTACCGCTGTCCCAACACATGCTCGTCGGTTCGCGACTGTTCGATCTGTTCGCGCCGGACGGTTCACACAGCGGATCTCCCGGCGGATCGACCCGGGCCGGTCGGCATCAGGTGAATCCGGAGCTCAAACGGTACATCCGCCACCGCATCCTGCTTGCCGACGACGACAGCCGTGGCCACGACCGGCGTGGTCGTGGTGGTCGTTCCGGCCGGACCCGTCAGCGTCGCGGCGATCGAGCGCTGTCGCGGCCGAATCTCGTCGCCCGCCTCGACCGGGAAGGGCTGCTGCCCGCCATCGGGTTCATCTTCTCGCGCGTCGGCTGCGATGCAGCACTGGCGCAATGCCTCCGGTCTGGCCTGACACTGCTCACCCCGGAGGAGTCGATGCAGGTCGACGCGGTGGTCGACGCTCACCTGACCGAGCTGTCGCCGGCGGATGCCGATGTACTCGGCGTCGACGAATGGCGTGCGGGATTGCGACGCGGGTTTGCCGCCCACCACGCCGGCTTGCTGCCGACATTCCGGCACGCCGTCGAGGAGTTGTTCGTGCGGGGTCTGGTGCGGATGGTGTTCGCCACCGAGACCCTGGCGCTCGGGATCAACATGCCGGCCCGGTCGGTGGTCCTGGAACGTCTGGTCAAGTACAACGGCGAGTCGCACGTCGATCTCACCCCGGGGGAGTTCACGCAGCTCACCGGACGGGCCGGCCGGCGCGGCATCGACGTCGAAGGGCATGCCGTGGTGGTCTGGACGCCCGAAGTCGCCCCCGAGGAGGTGGCCGGCCTCGCGGGCGCCCGAACCTTCCCACTGCGCAGTTCGTTTGCGCCCGAATACAACATGGCGGTCAACCTGATCGGGCGCCTGGGGATGGCGGGGTCGCGGGAACTGCTGAACCGCTCGTTCGCTCAGTTCCAGGCAGACCGTTCGGTGGTCGGGCAGGCACGCAAGGTCGACGACGCCTATCGGGCGCTGCGCAAGCTCGACGTCGAGTTGGCCGGGGCGGCGGCCAAGCGCGGTATCGACCCGGGAACAGTCGAAGCGGACGGGGTCGAAGCCGACGATGAGGGTGCCGCCGACCCGTATCAGGGATTCCTCGGGTATGTGACGTTGCGCGAAGACATCCGGCAACGGGAACGCGACCTCAAGTTCCGGCGGCGCAACACCACCCACGACGCGATCGCCGCCGACCTCGCGGCGCTCAAACGCGGGCATGTGATCGGCGTGCCCAACGGTCGCCATCGCGGTCTCGCCGTGGTGATCGAACCCGCGTCGCAAGCGCAGGACCCCAAACCACTGGTACTGAGCGAGGATGCCTGGTGCGGCCGGGTGGGGATCCGCGACTTCGTGAATCCGCCGGACGTGCTCGGCAACATGCGGCTGCCGAAGAACGCCGATCGGCGTACGGGACGCGGACGCCGCGACCTCGCGTCGGCTCTTCGGTCGACGGGGATCGAGGCGCCCCGCGGACGCCAGAAACGTCGCGCGGAAGCGGCCGACGACACCGAGCTGGCACAGATGCGCCGCGACCTGAGATCGCATCCTGCCCATCAACTGCCGCCCGGTGACGAGCTCTTCCGGCTCGCGGAACGCCGCAACCGACTCGTCCGCGACATCGTCAACGCCGAGCGCGCCATTGGTGAACGTACGTCGACGCTCGGTGTGACCTTCGATCGCATCGTCGCGGTGCTGCGCGAGCTCGGCTATCTCGACGATCATCGCGATGCCGGCGCGAAGGGGCCGGACACGGTGCGGGTCACCGACGCCGGACGTCTGCTCGGACGCATCTACAGCGAGAGCGATCTGGTGGTCGCCGAATGTATGCGGGCCGGTGTGTGGGAGGGGCTGGCACCGCACGAGCTGGCCGCAGTCGTCGCATCGCTGGTGTACGAGAGTCGGCGCGACAGTTACCGCGGCATCGACTCGATGCCCGGCACTGCGGGGGTGCGCGACGCGATGGCCGCGACCGCCGAGGTGTGGTCGCAGGTCACCGATGTCGAACGACGGCATCAGGTCGCACCCACCCGCGAACCCGACACGGGTTTCAGTGTGGCCGTGTCGATGTGGGCGATGGGCCGATCGCTCACCGAGGCGCTGGCGGCCGCGGGTGAACGCGGGCAGTTGCTGTCGCCCGGTGACTTCGTCCGATGGAATCGCCAGGTCGTCGATCTGTTGGAGCAGATACGGCTCGGCGCCGGACCCGACACCCCACTTGCATCGACCGCGCGCTCGGCAGTCACTTCTATCCGGCGCGGGGTCGTGGCGGTCGAACTCGGTTGAACGACGTTGCCCTCCGACATGACGTCCTTGGCTGATTGCGGTGTCGCGCTGGGGTAACGTTCTTGGCGATCCGTGGCACGGATGAAGTGCACTGTCAAAACACAGGCGTCGGACGACGCGCAACTACGGGCGTCGGAGGACGCGGCCAGCGGGGAGAGACTCATGAGCGAGCCGAACAACCCACCAGCCGGAGGGTCGAATGTTCCGGGCAGCGGGCAACCGGGTCCGGACAACGCTGATGGCGGGAACACTGATGGCAAGACGGAGGTCGTGAACGTCGGGGGAGCGAAACCCGCGGCGCCCCAGGGCCCGCCGGCTGACCCGACGACGGTGAGTCCCGCACCCGGTTCGGTGGCCCCGCCGACCACGACATCGCAGACACCGCCGCCTGGATACCCGCAGCAACCGGGTTATGGAGCACCGCAGGCGCCTCCGCCACCGCAAGCAGGTCCGGGCGGCCAGATTCCGGGACAGTACGCGCCCACACAGATGCCGGGTCAGTACCACCAGGGCCAGGCACCCGGAACCTTCGGTGCCCCGCCGCAAGGTGGGGGACCGAGTGGATCGACTCAGCAGATTCCGCCGGGACAGTACGGCTCGGGTCAGTACCCCGGTGCTCAACCGGGCACCGATCCGAACGCGACCCAGCACGTGGGCGGAGGCTACGGTCAGCCGTCCGGCCCACAAGGCACCGGACAGCCGCAGGGCGCCCCAGGCTATGGCGCGGCGTCATTCGGACAGCCGACTTACGGGCAGCAGCCATACGGCCAGCCGGGCCAGCAGCCCCCCGGACAGTTCGGCGGCGACCAGTTCGCATCGATGGCCAAGCAGGGTTCGTCGGGTAAGGGCCTGCGTCTCGCCATGATCATCGGCGGCGCCGTGCTGTTTCTCGCGGCGATCGTGATCGTGGTGACCGCATTCTGGCTGCCCGGGTGGGCACCGAAGACCCTCGACCAGGCCGCCGTGGAAAGTGGCGTCGAAAAGGTGCTGACCGAGGATTACCAGGCCACCGAGGTCAAGGACGTGTCGTGCCCGTCGGGTCAGAAGATCGAGCAGGGCGCCTCGTTCACCTGCACCTTGACCGTCGGCGATCAGGAGAACCAGCAGGTCACCGTCACCGTCCTTGACGACGAGGGCAAGTACGAGGTGTCGCGGCCCGGGCCCAAGACCTAGAAGGTCTCTGGATCAGGGCGCGGAGAAGTCCCAGTCGAGAGCCTTGGCGAGCCGACTCACCGACGCGCCGATCCCGAGTTCGACGATGAGCTCGGCCAGGCCTTCGGGATCGGCGGGTTCACTCGGCAGTGCATCGGAAGCGTTCGACGCGTCGTCGGTGTTCGAACCATCGTCGGGGGCCCAGCTGTCGATGGTGTCGGCGTCGGTCCGGACCAGCACCACCGTCCGCGCTGCCGACAGGTAGTCGGCCGACGCGAGGATCGCCTTGCGCGCCCGTGTGGGGATGCTCGACGCCGGATCGGCAGCGGCCGCTTCGAGCGCGTCAAGGCTGCCGTATTCGGAGATCAGTTTGGCCGCGGTCTTCTCGCCGACGCCACTGACACCAGGGAGACCGTCGGACGGGTCCCCGCGCAGCATAGACATCTCGGCGTAGGCCATACCCGCGCGGTCGGTGGGCAGGTCGTAACGTTCGCCGACCTCGACCGGCCCCATCATCTCGGCCTTCGCGAGTCCGCGGCCGACGTAGAGGACGCGGACCGCGACGGGATCGTCGGCGACCACCTGCAGGAGGTCGCGGTCGCCGCTGACCACCACGACCGGGTCGCGCGCCTCCTCGTAGGCGAGCGTGCCGATCACGTCGTCGGCCTCGCAGCCCAGGGCACCGGAACTTGCGATGCCCGCGCACGTCAGCACGCGCATGATCATGTCGACCTGCGGAGTGAGCGTGTCGGGCACTTCCTCCACATCCACCGGATCGCCGCCGGCGGTGTCGGTGGTCGCGACGCGATGCGCCTTGTACGACGGAATGAGGTCGGTCCGGAAGGCGGGTCGCCAGTCCAGGTCCAGACACACGACCAGCCGGGTGGGTCGCTCGCGGGTCACCAGGTTGGCGATGGTGTCCACAAACCCGCGTACCGCGTTGACCGGGCGGCCATCAGGTGCCGTCAGCTTTTCCGGCAGGGCGTAGAAGGAACGGAACCACAGGCTCGCACCGTCGAGCAGCATCAGCGAATCGGTCACCCCCACACTCTCGCATCGACGGGCACCATCCGTCACGCACGTACCGCGTAGGCTCTGCGACATGACCACGACCGGGGATTCGCGCTTCACCTCCGATGTCTATGCCAGCCGCGTGTCACGGGCCGCACAGCTCACCGCCGACGCGGGGTTCGACGCGCTCGTCGTCAGCCCCGGACCCGATCTGCGATACCTGACCGGCTCTCGGGCCAACACATTCGAGCGTTTGACGGCCCTGGTGATACCTGCAAGCGGCACACCGCGAATCGTGGTGGCGCGCCTCGAGGTGCCGTCGCTGAAGGCCTCCGCGGTGGGGGATCTCGGTATCGAGGTATGCGACTGGGTGGACGGTCAGGACGCCTACGCGCTCGCGCTCGACGGTCTCGGCGCGCGACCCCGCCTGGCTGTCTCCGACGCGATGCCCGCGTTGCACGTCGTGCCGATCGCGCAGCGTTCGTCCGCGACCCCCGCACTGGCCACCGCGGTGCTGCGTGAGCTGCGAATGATCAAGGACACCAGCGAGATCGATGCGTTGCGCGAGGCCGGCGCAGCGATCGACCGGGTGCACGCCCGGATGGGTGAATGGTTGCGGGTCGGCCGAACGGAACGGGAGGTGGCCGCCGACATCGCCGACGCCATCGTGTCCGAAGGCCACACGGGTGCCGAGTTCGTGATCGTCGGCTCGGGACCCAACGGCGCCGACCCCCACCACGAGTACTCCGACCGCACCATCACGGCCGACGATGTGGTCGTCATCGACATCGGCGGTCCCGTCGAGCCCGGGTACAACTCCGACTCCACGCGGACCTACAGCTTTGCCGAACCATCCGGCGAGATCGCCGACGCCTACGCAGCGCTGCAAAGTGCTCAGCAGCAGGCAGTCGCAGCGGTTCGTCCCGGGGTCACCGCCGAGTCCGTCGACGCCGCCGCGCGCGACGTGCTCCGTGGCGCGGGACTGGCAGAGAAGTTCATCCATCGCACCGGGCACGGCATCGGCCTTTCCGTCCACGAGGAGCCCTACATCGTCGCGGGAAACGACATCGAGCTCCGGTCCGGAATGGCCTTCAGCGTCGAGCCGGGCGTCTACTTCTCCGGGCAGTGGGGTGCGCGGATCGAAGACATCGTGGTGGTGACCGACGACGGCTGCGAGGCGCTCAACACCCGACCACACGGGCTGACGGTTCTCTGACCCGATTTGAAGTCTGGCCTGCGGGAATCTGTACCTGGGAACCCACCGAAATGCACTGTGCATCTCGTCGGTCTCCCAGGTCCAGCTTTCCGGACAGTGGGATGCTGACTCAGTCCAGCAAGGTCTTCGATCCCAGTACCCGCCGTACCTGCACCTCGACAACAACTCGCCGCGGATTCGGCTTCGGCTCGCGGTAGCGTGCCGCGTAGCGCCGTTCCGCCTCGGCGACGCGCGGCCGCTCCCTATGCACCGTGGCCGGGCCTTCCAGCGTGATCCAGCGCGGGCCGTCGACATGGGTCAACGCCGTGTAGCCGGCTCGTTCGACGTTGCGTACCTTCTGGCTGCCGTCGACGGTGATGACCCGCGCGATGCCCGTCTCGGGGTCATAGGTGAATCCGACCGCGACCACGTGCGGGGTGCCGTCGCTGCGAACGGTGCTCATCGTCGCCAGGTGCCGTTCGGAAAGGAACTCCAACGCGGTGGGTCCGAGTCGGGGCTTCGTGGTGGGTTCGGTCATGCGGCAACGGTATCGGTTCCCGCAGATCAACCGCACACCCGCCGAGTCAGCCACCGAACGGGCGGATGGGATACTGCTGCACATGCCTGATTCGGCCCGCACCATCGTCCTACTCGGCGGTCGCAGCGAGATCGGTGTCAAACTCGCACAACGTCTGGCACCCGGCCGTGTCGTCGTTCTGGCAGCTCGCAGGCCCGACGACCTCGCCGACCAGGTGCAGGCGCTGACCGACGCCGGGGCGAGAAGGGTGCACACGGTCGGATTCGACGCCGACGACACCGACTCGCATCCCGGACTGATCGAACGCATCGTCACCGACTTCGGCCCCGTCGAGGCGGCGATCGTCGCATTCGGCATTCTGGGCGACCAGACCCGTGCCGAAACCGAGGTCGAGCATGCGCTTGCGATCGCGCACACCGACTATCTCGCCCAGATCAGCGTGCTCACGCCGCTGGCCACAGCTTTGCGCACCCAGGGCAGCGGCACCATCATCGTGTTCTCGTCGATCGCCGGAGTGCGCGTCCGGCGGGCCAACTATGTGTACGGGTCCACCAAGGCGGGCCTCGACGGTTTCGCCAGTGGACTCTCGGATGCCCTGCACGGCAGCGGAGTTCGCCTCCTCCTGGTCCGGCCGGGGTTCGTCATCGGTCAGATGACCCGCGACCTGATGGAATCGGGTGTGAAGCCCGCGCCGCTGTCGATCGATGCCGATCGGGTCGCCGACGACGTGGCACGCGCCTACCGCAAGGGCCGACGCGAGGTCTGGATTCCGTGGGCGCTGCATCCGCTCTCCGTCGCTCTCCGGATGATTCCACGCCCGATCTGGCGACGACTGAGCCGGTGAGCGAGGTGAGTGTCCGGCCACAATTCGTCGTCGTGGGGATCGGTGCCGACGGCTGGGCGGGTCTCGGCCGTCGGGCCCAGGACGAACTGGTGACGGCTACGGTGATCTACGGCGCCCGACGCCAGCTCGATCTGCTTGACGACGTCGACGCCGAGCTGATCGCGTGGGATTCACCGATGTCGGCACATCTCGCCCGGGTGCTCGATGAACCCGCGTACCCGGTGGTGCACATTCTCGCCAGTGGCGACCCGATGTTCCACGGTGTGGGTGCGACGATCGTGAAGGGCGTCGGCGCCGAACGCACCCGGGTGTTACCCGCGGTGTCGAGCGCGAGTCTGGCGTGCGCTCACCTCGGGTGGGACCTCACCTCTGTCCGTGTCGTCAGCCTCGTCACGGCCGACCCCGCGTCGTTGCTCACCGAAAGCACCCACGGGCAGCGCCTGCTGGTCCTGAGCCGGGACGCACACACGCCCGCTGCCGTCGCGGCGCTGTTGGGGGACAACGGTTTCGGTTCGTCGACGTTGACAGTGCTCGAGCAGCTCGGCGGACCCCGGGAGCGGGTGATCAGCGGAACGGCCGGGGTCTGGGCGCATGCACCCGGCGATCCGCTCAACGTGATCGCGGTCGAGTGCGTCGGGCCACCTCGGACGACGGTTCCCGGCCGCGCCGACACCGACTTCGTCCACGACGGGCAGATCACCAAGTCCGCGCATCGGGCACTCACCGTCTGCGCATTGGAACCCGCAGGCGCACAGATGCTCTGGGATATCGGCGCGGGGTCGGGGAGTGTCGGAGTGGAATGGGTGCGCGCCGACCCTCGCGGACGCGTCGTCGCTTTCGAACGCGATCCCCAACGCGCAGAGCGTATTGCGCAGAATGCTCACCGGCACGGGGTCGGCGCGGCGATCTCGGTTCATGGTTGCGCACCCGAATCCCTCTCGGGCGCACCGACACCCGACGCGGTGTTCATCGGTGGTGGACTCACCGGGGACGTCCTGCGAGTTGCCTACGATGCACTCCGAATCGGTGGCCGTCTCGTCGTCAATGCGGTGACAGTGGAGAGTCAGACTCTTCTCGCCGAGTGGCACCGGACGCACGGGGGGCAGATGCGCAGGGTGATGATCGAGTCCGCCGAACCGCTCGGCTCGATGACCACGTGGCGACCCGCACTGCCGATCGTTCAGTGGATTCACGTCAAGGCCGCCAAGGGGAAGGCCACCGATCTGAACGAGCCACAACCGTGACCGTCTACTTCATCGGTGCCGGACCCGGCGCAGCCGACCTGATCACCATCCGCGGCGCCCGCATTCTCGGCCGCTGCCGCACTTGTCTGTACGCCGGGTCTCTCGTGCCCCGCGAACTTCTGGACCTGTGTCCGCCCGGCGCCACGCTCATCGACACCGCGCGAATGCCGCTGCCGGACATCATCTCCCACATGGTGGCCGCCCACGAGGCCGGGCACGACGTCGCCCGGCTGCATTCCGGTGACCTGTCGATCTACTCGGCCTTCACCGAGCAGTGCCGCGAGCTCACCGAGCGGGGGATCGATCACGAGATCGTGCCCGGTGTGCCCGCCTTCGCCGCCGCGGCCGCCGCTCTCGACATCGAATTGACCACCCCTGGCGTCGGGCAGAGTCTGCTGATCACTCGGGTGTCGACGCTGTCCACCGACATGCCCGACGGTGAGGACCTGGCCAGTCTCGCGTCGTGCGGGGTGACACTCGCACTGCATCTCGCCGCACACCGGACCGAGGAGATCGTGGCCGCGCTCGCCCCGCACTACGGTCTCGAATGCCCAACCGCGACAGTCGCCTTCGCGAGTCAGCCCGGTGAGAAGATCGTCCGATGTGCACTTCGGGAGCTGCCGGAAGCGCTCGCCGCGGAAGCCATCCGCAAGACAGCCGTGATCTTCGTCGGCAAAGTCCTCGACCCTCATTCCGATCCGTCTGTCACCGACAGCTACCTGTACTCGCGAGCCCGCATGAGCAAGCTGCGTTCCGAACCCGGACACGATCGGTGAGCCGGACAGACCGTCTGCTGATCCTCGGCGGAACGGGGGAGGCCCGGGAATTGGCGGCGGCGGCCACCGGAGCCGGAATCCCGATCATCAGCTCGCTGGCCGGGCGTGTCCGTAACCCCCGCCTGCCCGTCGGAGAGGTCCGCATCGGCGGGTTCGGTGGGACCGAAGGATTGCGTAGTTGGTGCGCAGACAATGGGATCGGTGTGGTTGTCGATGCGACCCACCCCTTCGCGGCCACCATCACCGCACATGCGGTTACGGCGACGAGGGCACTCGATCTCCCGCTGCTTGCGCTGCGTCGCGCCGCCTGGACGCCGGGTCCCGATGACCGCTGGACGCGGGTCACCGACATCGACGCCGCCGCAGGCGCGATCGGGACATCACCTCGGCGGGTTCTCCTGACGACCGGTCGTCAAGACGTCGGGGCGTTCGCCGGCGTCGACACCGCATGGTTCTTGATCCGCGTCGTCGATCCCCCGACGGTCGCGCTGCCACCGCACCACGAGATTCTGCGGTCGCGCGGGCCGTACGAGTTGGCCGGCGAGCGACAGTTGCTGCACGACAATCGAATCGATGTGCTGGTCACCAAGAACAGTGGGGGAGCGCTCACACACGCCAAGCTCGACGCGGCCCGGGAACTGGGCGTCGAGGTCATCATGGTCGATCGCCCCGCCGAACCCGACGGTCTCGACACCGTGTCCGACGTCGCCGACGCCATGACGTGGCTTCGTCGGAAGTTCCCGACTCCTGGCCCACGTTGACCGTGCGTCGAAAACCGTTGACCGCGCGTCCCGAATCGTTGATCGTGCACGGCCGCACAAGGATAGCGGCCTGGTCCCGGCCTACTCCGACGCGTGACGCGGTGTGTAGACGAGCGGCCCGGCCGCGCGATCGACGACCGTCGTCGACGACGATCCGACGATGAGCAACGTACGCATGTCGACGGTGGCCGCTTCCAGATCGCCGACCGTCGTCACCGTCACCGACTCGTCCGGCCCGCCGACGTCGCGTCCGACGATGACTACCCGGTCCGGTGAGACCTGTTCGGCCAGAATCTCTTTGAGCGCGCCCACCTGCCAGGCGCGGCTCGCCGATCCCGGGTTGTAGATCGCGATCACCAGATCGGCGTCCACCGCCGCGCGAATCCGTCGTTCGATGACTTCCCACGGCTTGAGCCGATCCGAAAGCGAGATGATCGCGAAGTCGTGGCCGAGCGGAGCCCCGACCGTGGCCGCCACGGCGGTTGCCGCAGTCATCCCGGGCACCACGCGAACCGGGACATCCTGCCAACGTGATTCGGCCGCCACCTCCGCCACCGCCGCGGCCATCGCGAATACCCCTGGATCACCGGACGAGACCACCGCGACCCGAGCACCGCGCCGCGCAAGATCGAGCGCGAACTCTGCACGTTCCGCCTCGACCCGATTGTCGCTGGCGTGCATCCGCTGGCCGGGCCGCGGCGTGACCCGCTTGAGATAGGTGGTGTAGCCGACGAGATCGGTCGCCGCGGCCAGTTCCGCACGGACCTGCGGGGTGGTCCACGACTCCCGGCCGGGTCCGAGGCCGACGACCACCACTTCGCCTGCAGTCGACGCAGACTCGGCATACCGCGGGTTGTTGCGGCGACCGGGTACGACGACGATCGAGAAGTACGGCACCTGCGCCGGATCCACCTCCGCAGCCGGTGCCACCCGCTCCACGGTGGTCGATGCACGCTCCACGTACCACGCCTCGTCGAGGCGGCCTGCGTAGGCGAGAGCCTGTCGGACGCGTTCGAAATTGCGGCCGAGTTTCATCACCACGATGGCGTCGGCCGAGGCGAAGCGCAGACGCAACTCGTCGGCGTCAGCCGTACCCGGCACCACCGTCAGGGTCTCGTCGCCTTCCACCAGCGGGACGCCCGTCGCGGCCGACGCAGCGCTCACCGACGTGACGCCCGGGACGATCTCGGCATCGAACTCGTCGGCGAGACGCTTGTGCATGTGCATGTACGAGCTGTAGAAGAGGGGATCGCCTTCGGCGAGCAGTGCGACACTGCGACCCTCCCGCAGATGCGCGGCGAGGATATCCGCACTGGCGGAATAGAAGTCGTCAAGAGCTCCCTGATAGCCGCCCGGATGGTCGGTGGTCTCGGTGGTCACCGGATACATCAGCCGTTCTTCGATCTGACCATCGCTGAAGTACGGTTCCGCCACCGTCCGAGCGATGCTGTTGCCATGTCGCGCACAGTGATACGCGATGACATCGGCCGCGCCGATCACCCGCGCAGCCTTCACCGTCACGAGTTCGCTGTCGCCGGGGCCGAGTCCGACGCCCCACAGTTTGCCGGTCACGCTCACTCCTGGGCCGACGCGAGGGCGTTGAGGGCGGCGGCCGTGATCGCCGACCCACCCCGGCGACCGGTGACCGTGATGAATTCCAGATCGGTCCGTTCCGCTAGGGCCGCACACGATTCGGCGGCGCCGACGAAGCCGACCGGGGCGCCGACGATGGCCGCGGGCCGAGGTGCGCCGTCGTCGATCAGATCGAGAAGCGCGAACAGAGCAGTCGGCGCGTTGCCGATCGCCACCACCGATCCTTCCAGGCGTGTAAGCCAGAACTGCAGCGCCGCAGCAGTTCTCGTTGTGCCCATTCGTTCGGCGAGTTCCGGCAGCCCGGGTTCGCCCAGGTAACACAGCACGTCGTTGTCGGCGGGCAGGCGCTTGCGGGTGACCCCGGCGGCTACCATCGAGGCGTCGCAGAGGATCGGTGCGCCGGAACCCAGCGCGGCCCGCGCCGCCTCGACCACCCCGTCGGTGGCCACGACGTCAGCCGGCAGGTCGGTCTGTCCGCAGGCGTGGATCATCCGAACCACCACCGTGGCGACGTCGGGGGCAAATGCGGTGAGGTCGGATTCGGCGCGGATGGTGGCGAATGACTGTCGATAGATCGCGGCGCCGTCACGCAGGTAGTCGGTCATGGTGGGCTCAGTGTATCGAGCCGCCCGCACCGGGCTCGACGGCTACTGCCCGCGTTCGGTCGTGCGATATCCGTCCGGACCGGCCTCGACGCGCAGGTGTGGCGTGACCGGGGAACCGCACCCGCGGCCACACCCGACCCAGTGTTCTCGCTCGGTGACCTCCTGCCCGGACGCCACACGGGCGAGCAGATCCTCGCGTACCGGGGCCAGCCCATTGCTGCAGCCGGGTGCTCCCGCACAGCAGCTGACCGCTGCCCACGGCGACGACGCGTCGAAGGTCAGCCCCATCGGTGCGAGCACCCGCACCACGGTCTCCGCGACGCCCTCGGTGAGGTCGCAGACCAGGATCTCGCGATCGGGCGTGAAGATGATCGGAGCGCCGATGGCGGCCAGGAATTCGGCCAATCGGGCCGGCAGCCTGCCGAGTTCGACAACCGACCCGAGCAGCACCATCCCGTTGTCCTGCTCGAACCACCCGACGATCGGTTCGGTCTCGGTTTCCGGCCGAGGGTAGCCATCACCGACCGGATCTAGGCCTTTACCAGCGCGTTCGACGACGCGGGCCTGATCTGCGGCGTCTAGGTCGGCGAACCGCCACGCGGTCGGCGCCACCTCGAGCATCGCGTCGGCGACCACGAGGAGCGCGTCGACGATCGATTCCGCCCCGGTGGCCGACCCGAGCGTCGCACCGCCGACGACTATGTCGGCGAGCGGGCCGGGCCGGGCTGATCGATGGTCGGTGCTCGCGCGAGCCACCGCGTGGACATCGGGTGAGCGTCGGGTGATGTCGCCGCGACCGTCGTCCAGACCGAAGAGGAATCGCCCGGACAGCGCCGCGAATCGATCGTCGGCTCGCAGCCGCTCGTCGAGAAGCCGGATCATCGGTCGTACGTCTACGACACCGCCGATGCGGCCCGACAGCGGGCTTGCCTCGATGTTCCGGATCTTCTCGTGCGACGCACTCGGGACCAGCCCTGCGCCGGTGACAGCGGCGGCGACGGCCTCGACATCGGTGATGCCGCGCAACTGCAGATTGGCTCGCGCCGTGAGCTCGAGATGGCCGTCGCCCCACTCGGTTGCGACGCGGGCCAGGGTCTCGAGTTGGGGGCCGGTGATCTCTCCGCCGGGGAGCCGGATGCGCGCGAGGTGACCGTCGGCGGCCGGGTGCGTGCTGAACACCCCGGGGCAGCGGTCGGCGGCGGATCGTCCGGCAGGCTGGCTCACCAGTCCAGCGTACGACCGCGCGCAGCATGCCCTGCTCTACACCGGTCGGCTCGCGATTGCGGGTTCGGTAGTCTCGATGCACCGAGAGCACAGAAGCCGGTGTGAGTCCGGCACGGTCGCGCCACTGTGACGGGTAGCCCTGCGTCGTGAGAGCGACTCCGCGGCACCGAAGTCAGACCTGCGCCCCCGGTCACCGCATCACGACACAACCGTTACGACACGCTCCGGGCGCGACATCCCGGCGAGGAGATCTGATGATCCTGCTGCTCTCGACCTCGGACACCGATCTGCTCACCGCCGCCGCGGCTGCCGAACGGGACGGGGTCGACATCGCCGGCGCGAATCCGTCGCGCATCCTCGCCGACGACATCCCGGACCTGGCCGCAGACGCCGATCTTCTGGTCGTGCGCATCCTGGGCGGGACACGAGCCTGGGAGGACGGCCTCGCCGCGGTGGCCGCGACCGGCAAACCCCTCGTGGTGTGTTCGGGAGAGCAACAACCGGACCCTGATCTGATGGCGCAGTCGACGGTCCCGTCGGGTGTGGTCGCCGAAGCCCACAACTATCTCGCCTTCGGCGGGGTGGAGAACATGGTGGGTCTGCACAACTTCCTGTCCGATACCGTGCTGCTGACCGGGCTGGGGTTCGAGCCGCCGCAGCAGACGCCCGCGTGGGGGGTGCTCGACCGCTCGGCCCGGTCCGATCTGCCCGAGAACGCCCCGCGGATCGCAGTGCTCTATTACCGCGCGCAACACCTCGCGGGCAACACCCGCTACATCGATGCGCTGTGTGGCGCCATCGAGGAACGCGGAGCACACGCCCTGCCCGTCTTCTGCGCGTCGCTGCGTACCGCGCCCGACGATCTCATCGATCTGCTCGGTACCGCCGACGCGCTCGTGGTGACGGTCCTCGCGGCAGGCGGTGCCACCCCGGCCACTGCGTCGGCCGGCGGTGATGACGAGGCCTGGAACATCGAACGTCTTGCCGCGCTGGACATCCCGATCCTGCAGGGGCTGTGTCTGACGGGTTCGCGCGCGGACTGGGCAGACAACGACGACGGCCTCTCGCCCCTAGACGTGGCCACCCAGGTCGCGGTTCCCGAGTTCGACGGCCGCATCATCACGGTGCCGTTCTCCTTCAAGGAGTTCGACGAGAACGGGCTGCCCTGGTATCAGCCCGACCTCGAACGCTGCGCCCGCGTGGCAGGTATCGCCGTTGCGCACGCCCGCCTGCGGTCCATCGTGCCCGCGCAGCGTCGCATCGCGATCATGTTGTCGGCCTACCCGACCAAGCACGCCCGCATCGGCAACGCCGTCGGCCTCGACACCCCCCGAAGCCTCCTGCGTTTGCTGACCGCCCTGCGCGACGCCGGGTACGACATCGGGCCGGAGCGCGGGGAGTCGTCGATTCCCGGTCTCGCCGAAGACGATTCGGACGCCCTGATCCACGCGATCATCGCGGCGGGCGGTCAGGACCCGGACTGGCTGACCGAAGAAGCGTTGTCCGCCAACCCGATTCGTATGTCGGCAGCCGACTACCACGACTGGTATCGCACCCTGCCAGAAGAACTGCGTGCCGGGATGGAGCAGCATTGGGGGCCAGCTCCCGGCGACCTCTTCGTCGACCGCTCCCACAACGCCGACGGCGACATCGTGATCGCGGCACTGACGTTCGGGAACATCGCGATCATGGTTCAGCCGCCGCGCGGCTTCGGCGAGAACCCGGTCGCCATCTACCACGACCCCGACCTGCCGCCGTCGCATCACTACCTGGCGAGCTACCGCTGGCTGGCATCGCAGTCCGAGGGTGCGGGTTTTGCGGCCGACGCGATCGTGCACGTCGGCAAGCACGGCAACCTTGAGTGGTTGCCCGGCAAGACGCTGGGCATGTCGGCCGGATGCGGCACCGATGCGGCGCTGGGCGATCTGCCGCTCGTCTACCCGTTCCTCGTGAACGACCCGGGCGAGGGCACCCAGGCCAAGCGGCGCGCCCACGCCGTCCTCGTCGATCATCTGATCCCACCGATGGCACGCGCCGAGTCCTATGGCGACATCGCCCGTCTCGAACAGCTTCTCGACGAGCACGCCAACATCTCCACCCTCGACCCGGCGAAGCTGCCCGCGATCCGCCAGCAGATCTGGACCCTGCTCACCGCCGCCAAGATGGATCACGATCTCGGGCTCAGTGAACGGCCCGACGAAGAGGTCTTCGACGACATGCTCCTGCACGTCGACGGATGGCTGTGCGAGATCAAGGACGTCCAGATCCGTGACGGCCTGCACGTGCTCGGCGAGCCCCCGCAGGGCGACGCCGAGGTCGATCTCGTGCTGGCCATGCTGCGTGCGCGCCAACTCTGGGGCGGCACCAGCGCACTGCCGGGACTGCGCGAGGCCCTCGGCCTCACCGAGGACGGCGCATCCGCGCGCGGTGACGTGGACGCCGTCGAGGCGCAGGCACGCGAGCTGGTTGCCGCTTGCGCGAAGGGCGACTGGAGCGACGACACGGTCGCTCTGGTGTCCGCGGATCATCCGCCGGCCGTGGCCGACGTACTGCGCTTTGCCGCCCACGAGGTGGTGCCCCGGCTGCGGCAGACCACCGACGAGGTGCCGCGGGTTCTGCACGCCCTGGGTGGCGGTTTCATCCCGGCCGGACCGAGCGGATCGCCGCTGCGCGGTCTGATCAACGTGCTGCCCACCGGGCGCAACTTCTACTCCGTCGACCCCAAGGCGGTCCCGTCGCGGCTCGCATGGGAGACCGGCCGGGCCATGGCCGACTCGCTGCTCGAACGCTACGTGAACGATCACGGTCACCATCCGGCGTCTGTGGGCCTGTCGGTGTGGGGGACGAGCGCGATGCGCACCTCGGGCGACGACGTCGCCGAGGTCCTTGCGCTGCTCGGGGTGATGCCGGTGTGGGACGAGGCGTCGCGGCGGGTCACCAGTCTCGAACTCATCGGCCTCGACGAACTGGGTCGTCCGCGCATCGACGTGACCGTGCGGATCTCCGGCTTCTTCCGCGACGCGTTCCCGCACGTGGTGACCATGCTCGACGACGCGGTCGCGCTCGCCGCGGCGGCCGACGAACCCGACGATCAGAACTTCGTCGCCGCCCACGTGCGCGCCTCGATGGCCGATCACGGCGACCACCGTCGCGCGGTAACCCGAGTGTTCGGGTCCAAACCCGGTACGTACGGAGCGGGACTTCTTCAGTTGATCGACTCGCGCGATTGGCGCAGCGACGAGGATCTGGCCCGCGTCTACACCGAGTGGGGCGGGTACGCCTACGGCCGCGATCTCGCGGGCGTGCCGGCCGTCGACGACATGCGAGCGGCCTACCGACGCATCGCGGTGGCCGCCAAGAACACCGACACCCGCGAGCACGACATCGCCGATTCCGACGACTACTTCCAGTACCACGGCGGCATGGTCGCCACGGTGCGGGCGCTCACCGGAACCGCACCCGAGGCCTACATCGGCGACAGCACCCGCCCGGACGCGGTCCGGACGCGCACGCTGTCCGAGGAGACGAGCCGGGTGTTCCGCGCCCGGGTGGTCAATCCGCGGTGGATATCGGCGATGCAGCGCCACGGTTACAAGGGGGCGTTCGAGATGGCCGCGACCGTCGACTACCTCTTCGGATACGACGCGACCACCGACGTGGTCGCCGATTGGATGTACGAGAAGCTGACCGAGGCCTACGTGCTCGACGAGACCAATCAGGAGTTCATGCAGCAGTCGAACCCGTGGGCGCTGCACGGCATCGCCGAGCGCCTTCTGGAAGCCGCCGAACGCGACATGTGGGCCGCACCGCCCGCCGAGATGCTCGACCAGCTACGGGCCGTGTATCTGCAGACCGAAGGCGATATCGAGGGTCGGGGAGCCGACTGACACCGTTCGGGAGCAAAACCGGGCGGTCGTTCGTTCACCGGGGGAGACTCGAATGCGATCGGATCTCGGCACACCGCGTGCCGACGCCCCAGAGTCGCAGAAAGGCAGGACCATCATGCGCCTGCGTCACATGTTCTTCCTCTACGTCCTCGTCGAGTTGGCGGCGTTCGTCGCCATGGCGTTGACACTCGGCTTCGGTTGGGCGGTGCTCATCAGCCTGGGCGCCGCTGTGCTCGGGTTGGTCATGCTCCAGTGGCAGGGCCGCAAGGTGTTCGGCGAGCTTCGCCGCGCCACCCGCAACGAGGTCGATCCCGCCGCACCGCTGGCCGACAGCGCACTGCTCGCCCTCGCGACCATCCTGCTGATCGTGCCCGGGGTGGTGACCACCGTCGCCGGCGTGCTGATGCTGGCGCCGCCGCTGCGCAAGCTGGCCCGGCCGGCGGTCGTCGCGCTGGGTGCGCGGCGTGCCGCCACCGCGATGGACCGAGCCGGTATCTACGCGACCGGTGTCTACGCGGGTGGTAGGTACGCCGGTCCCGACGTGATCGACGGGACGGTCGTCGACGCGAGCTATGCCGACGAGCGCTTTCCCAACGAGAGGTTTGACCGTCAGCTGCCGCAGGGCCGCTGACCGTCGCCGCCTCGGCGCAGGGCACACTTGACGATCGTGGCGACCGAACTGCTCCTCGGCGGAGCCGTGTACTCCGCTTCCGCGCCCGACGCGACCGCGCTGGCGGTCAGCGACGGCGTCGTGGTCTGGGTGGGCAGTGACGACGTCGGTCGGGCACTGCACCCGGACGCCCAGATCACCGAACTCGACGGGCGCTTTGTGGCTCCGGGATTCGTCGATTCCCACGTGCATCTCACCTCCACGGGCCTCGCGCTGCTGGGTCTGACCCTCAACGACGCCGTCAATCGACGCGATTGCCTCGCCCGCGTGGTCCAGGCCGTGTCCGGTCTCGACGAGGGCGAAGTGCTGTGGGGCCTCGGTTGGGACGACTCGGCGTGGGACGGTGCCGAACGCGCAGACGGCCGATTCCCCACCACGTCCGAGCTCGACGAGGCGGTCGGCAATCGGCCGGTATATCTCACCCGGATCGACGAGCATTCTGCGGTCGCCTCCACAGCTTTGCGACGGCTCGTTCCCGACCTCGCCGACGCTCCCGGATTCCACCCGGAAGAACCGTTGACCGCCGACGCCCACCACCTCGTGCGCGGGGCGGCCCGCCAGCTGATCACACCGGACACCCGTACCCGCGCGCAGCGTCGGGCGCTCGACCTCGCCGCAGCCCACGGGGTGGTGGCCGTGCACGAGAACGGGGGGCCGGATATCAGCGGGCTCGACGACTTCCTCGGGCTCGCCGATCTCGATCATGAGGTGCAAGTGCGCCGCTATTGGGGTCAGTCGGTGACCGATGCCGACCACGCTGCCGAATTGGCGGCGATCAGCCGCGCGGATGGACTGGGCGGAGACCTGTTCATCGACGGTGCGATCGGGTCGCGCACCGCGTGGCTTTCAGCGCCGTACACCGACGATCCGTCGGCCGTCGGCAACTGCTACCTCGATGACGCACAGATACGTGCGCACCTTGCCGCGTGCACCGTTGCCGGCATCCAGGCGGGTTTCCATGTGATCGGCGACGCCGGTACCCAGACGCTGGTGGACGCGCTCGATTCCCTCGCCGACGAACTGGGGACCCCAGCGATCGCGCGATGCGCCCACCGGATCGAGCACGCCGAGATGGTGTCGGTCGAACAAGCCGCGGTGCTGGCGCGGTGCGGTGTCATCGCCAGCATGCAGCCGCTTTTCGACGCGGCGTGGGGCGGGACGGGTGACCTGTACGACCAGCGGCTCGGCCCCGATCGCGCCGCCGGCCTCAACAATTTTGCGATGCTGGCGAAAACGGGTGTCGCGCTTTCATTTTCGTCGGACGCGCCGGTGACGGAGATCGATCCGTGGTCCACAATTCGGGCGGCCGTCCACCATCACCAGGACCACAACGCGATCTCGGCTCGAGGCGCGTTTGCTGCGTGCACCCGGGGTGGCTGGCGGGCCGGTGGCATCAACGACGGTCTCACCGGAACGCTGGAACCGGGTGCACCGGCAAGCTACGCCATCTGGGAGGCCGATCACCTGGTGGTCGCCGGTTCCCACGCCGGGGTGCAGCGCTGGTCCACCGATCCTCGCTCGCGCGTACCCGCACTCCCTGACGTGTCCCCGGGCGCCCGGCTGCCGGAGTGCGTCCGCACCGTCCACCGTGGACGGGTGTTGTACGCCGGGGATGACACATGACCGGCACCGAACCGAGCGCCCCCGCTGATCGAGCCGACCTTCCCGCTGATCGAGCCGCGACCCCCGCTGATCGAGCTGGCCCTCCCGCTGATCGAGCCGGTACCGAGCGCAGCGAGGCACCGTGTCGAGATCACTCAACCGACGACTACGACCACGCCACCTCGGCCCGCATGGATTGGGCCGCGCGCACGGTGCTCTCGGCGGTTGCCGGTGTACTGATGTATGGCGCGTTCCCGCCGCGATCGTGGTGGTTCTGTGCGGTGATCTCCATCGCCCTGCTGTACATGGTCCTGACGATCGGCCGTCCGCGAGTACGTACCGGCGCGTGGCTCGGATTCGTGTTCGGACTCGGCTTCTTCGTGCCCTTGTTGCCGTGGATCGGTGAGTACGTCGGGCCGCTGCCGTGGCTGGCCCTGGCCACCGTACTTGCGGTCTACCAGGCACTTTTCGGTGCGATCGCAGTCCTCACCACTCGGCTGCCGTGTCCGCCGATCTGGTTCACGGCATCGTGGCTGCTGGTGGAGGCGCTGCGATCCGGATTCCCGTTCGGCGGGTTCCCCTGGGGTCGGGTGGCCTTCAGCCAGGTCGACGGCCCGCTGCTGCCGCTCGCGTCGGTGTTCGGGGCCCCGGGTGTGTCGGGTGCCGTGGCGCTCTTCGGATCCGGTGTGGCGTGGCTGGTGGCCGTGCTGATCCGCGCGTATCGCGCCGACGGCCGTACCGACGGACCGGGCATCCGAGTGGCGGCGTTCGCTGTTGTCGTCGCACTGCTTGCTCCGATGGCCGCGATCGCGCTGACCCCGGCCACTCTCGACCGGAACGTGTCATCGTCGTCGACCAAGATCGCGGCGATTCAGGGCAATGTGCCCAGGCTCGGGCTGGAGTTCAACGCGCAGCGCCGCGCTGTCCTCGACAACCACGTGCGTACCACCTTCGCCCTGGCGCAGGCGGTGAACACGGGCCGTGCCGAACGTCCCGACATGGTGTTCTGGCCCGAGAACGCCTCCGACATCTCGCCGTTGGACAACTCCGACGCGGCTGCCGAGATCACCGCGGCGTCCGTCGCCGTCGGTGCGCCCATCCTGGTCGGCACCCTGTTGCGCAACGGAGATGGTCGGCCCACCAACACCGTGCTGGTCTGGGATCAGCAGCGAGGTCCGGTCGACCGGTACGACAAGCACATCGTGCAGCCGTTCGGCGAGTATCTCCCGTGGCGGCCGTTCTTCCGCATGTTCTCGTCCTACGCCGACCTGGCGGGCAACTTCCGCCCCGGCGAGGGCCGCTCTGCCGTCACGGTGCCCACCGCATCGGGGACGGTCGACGTGGGCATCGCGACCTGCTGGGAGGTGGCCTTCGACCGAGCCGCGCGCGACGCGGTGGACGACGGGGCGCAGATCCTGTTCGTGCCCACCAACAACGCGACATTCGGGCGGTCGACGATGACCTACCAGCAGCTGGCGATGTCGCAGTTGCGCGCTGTCGAGCATGGTCGGGCGGTCGTGGTCGCTGCGACAAGTGGGGTCAGCGCGCTCGTCGAACCCGACGGCACAGTCGCGTCACAGTCCGGCATCTTCCGTCCCGCCATCTTGGCGAGTCGTCTACCACTGCACGAGGGAAAGACGATGGCAACAAGGCTGGGTGCCTGGCCACAGGCGGTGGCCGTGATCGTGGCGCTGGTGGGGCTTTTGTTCGCGATCGGATGGCGTACTAGGTTCACTGTCGGGAACGGAGTTGTCCGCCGACCACACGAGGACGCACATACGGCGTCGGGAACAAAGGAGCTTGATGGCAGCGGGGACTGATGCAACGTCCGGGCGCAACGGTCCCGACGACGCATCCCGGCAAGTCGTCGGGAGCGACGGTGCGGGTGCGCTCGTGGTCATACCCACGTTCAACGAGCGCGACAACCTCCCGCTGATCGTCGGCCGGCTCCGCACTGCGTTGCCGGGCATCCACGTTCTGGTGGTGGACGACTCCAGCCCGGATGGCACGGGTGACGTCGCCGACGATCTGGCCGCGCGCGACGACAAGTCTCGAATCCAGGTGCTGCATCGTGTGGAGAAGGACGGTCTGGGGCGTGCGTACCTGGCCGGTTTCGCGTGGGGACTGGATCGCGACTACCAGGTGATCGTCGAGATGGATGCCGACGGCAGTCACGCCCCTGAGCAGTTGTCGCGGCTGCTCGACGCCATCAACGACGGCGCCGACCTGGTGATCGGGTCACGCTACGTGCCGGGCGGCAAGCTGGTGAACTGGCCGCGGCGCCGGGAGTTCTTGTCGCGCGGCGCCAACACCTACGCGCGGTTGGCGCTCGGGGCCCGGGTGCATGACATCACCGCGGGTTTCCGTGCCTATCGCCGCATCGTGCTGGAGAAGATCCAGTTGGACACGGTGGAGTCGGCCGGTTACTGCTTCCAGATCGACCTCGCGTGGCGATCCGTACGCGCCGGGTTCGACGTGCGTGAGGTTCCGATCACCTTCACCGAACGGGAAGTCGGCGAGTCCAAGATGAGCGGCGGTGTGATGACCGAGGCGTTCACGATGGTCGCGCGCTGGGGCATCCAGAGCCGTCTCGAGCGATGGGGTGTCGGCCGCCGGCCCTGAGCTCGCCGGCGGCCACCACTTAGTTCGTGACGCCCTTGCGACGCTGCTTGAGCAGTTCGAGGCGCTCGTTCAGCAGCACTTCGAGTTCTTCTTCGCTGCGGCGCTCGAGGAGCATGTCCCAGTGGGTGCGCGGCGGCTTGGTCTTCTTCTCCTCGGGCTCGGCGCCCTCGAGGATGGTGCCCTCCATGCCGTTCTTGCAGGGCCACTTCGACGGCACCTCGGCGTCGTCGGCAAAAGGCACGTCGAAGATCTCGCCGTTGTCGGTGCGGTACTGGACAATGCGACGGGGCGCGAGGTCGTGGTCGCGATCGGTCTCGTAGCTCACCGCACCGAGGCGGCTACCCCGAAGTACTCGATCTGCCATGGAATTGTCCTCCAGCTTTCGTCGTCGGCTGTTTCTGGTTCTCTTCTGCTCCGCCTGGAATCCGTCCCAGCGGGGGTCGCAGGCGGCATCGGCCGCTGCGACGGACGTCAACAGGCCCATTCTACCCGCCCGACACTCCGTCGAACGTCGGGCGCGCAGGCCCGGCCATCCGCGGTACGTTTGCCGGGTGGAATCCGTCCGACGCCGTGAACGTCCGTACGCGTGCGCGTGGTGCGGTCGAAGCATGGTCGATTCCGAGATGGGCCGACGCCGCAAGTACTGCAAGCGGTCGTGTCGGCAGCGCGCCTACGAACAGAGAACGCTCGTCGAGGGCACGGCTATTCCCGCCGACGCGATCATCTTGTCGGCGGCCGAAGGGGCTGAGCTGGGGGATCGGCTGTTCGCATTGCGGTGTGCCGCCGAGGACCTCGGCACCGCCCTCGCCGAGCGGGCCGATCACGCGACACTGGCCGAACTTGCCGCCGAGGTGCTGAACCTCGCGCGAGAAGCCGAGAAATTGCGTTGATCGTTCGCGTCTTCGGGTTGTCCGCACTGGTGACCCTGGCGTCGCTGGCGGCGGCCTTCGCCTACCGCGGCTGGACCGGCCTCGCATTGTGCGCGATCCTCGGCATCCTGGAGGTCTCGCTTTCGTTCGACAACGCGGTGATCAACGCAACGGTCCTCGAGCGCATGAGCGACTTCTGGCAGCGCATGTTCCTCACGGTCGGCGTGCTCATCGCGGTCTTCGGGATGCGGCTGTTCTTCCCGCTGGCGGTCGTCTGGGCCACGGCGGGACTCGCTCCCGCCGAGGCATTCCGGCTGGCCATGAATCCGCCGCCCGACGGCGCCGACCACTTCGCCGACGGCAGCCCGAGCTACGAGGTCATTCTGCAGGAGGCGAATCCGCAGATCGCCGCCTTCGGCGGGATGTTTCTGCTGCTCCTCTTCCTGAACTTCGTGTTCAGCGACCGCGAGCGCACCTGGTTGACGTGGCTCGAACGGCCACTGGCGGCGATCGGAAAGCTCGACCAACTCGCCGTGGTCATCGCGGCAGCGACGCTGCTCGCCGTCGCGGAATTCCTGGCACCCGACGACAAGGTCGCCACCGTGCTCGTGGCCGGACTGCTCGGCCTGATCACCTACATCCTCGTCGACGGCCTCAGCTCGTTGTTCGCGATCGACGGTCCCGACCACGACGGGACCGCCCCACCCACTGCGGTCACCAGGGCAGTCGGTAAGGCGGGCTTTTTTCTCTTTCTCTATCTCGAGATCCTCGACGCCTCGTTCTCGTTCGACGGCGTGATCGGCGCGTTCGCCATCACCTCCGACCCGATCCTCATCGCCCTCGGCCTCGGCTTCATCGGCGCGATGTTCGTCCGGTCGATCACGATCTACCTGGTGCGCCGGGGCACGCTCGCGCAGTACCGCTACCTCGAGCACGGCGCCCACTGGGCGATCGGGGCTCTCGCAGTCATCCTTCTGCTCAGCGTCAAGGTGCACATTCCCGAATTGGTCACGGGACTCATCGGCGTCGCCTTCATCGGCGCTTCGCTCTTCAGCAGCATTCGCGCCAATCGGCGTGAGGCCCAGACGGTTCATGCCACCACGGGCTCGATCGGCTGAAACGTTGCGCCCACAGCCGGACACGTCCTCGTCGGATATCCGTACACTTCGGTGCGTGGTCGCCAACGACGAGCCCCCGACGCGCGACAACCGTGATCTCGGTCGGCGATCCGATGCCCCGCCTGCTGGGGCTTCCGACGAACCGGGTCCGGCCCGTCGAGCCGCACAGTTCTTGGCGCGCACCAATTCCAGCGGGGGAGCGGTCAAGGCGGCGCAAGCGGTCCGACGGCTTCTTCCCGACGCCCCGCCACCGGTCTCCGGCGATCGTGCGTCGGCTCGCCTGGCGCGCCTCATCGCAGAGGCGGGGGCCGATCGTCCCAGCGCGGTACGGGAGCTGGGCCTGGCCTCCGTCCAGATCTGGCAGGCGCTGGTGCGTCGGGGAATGCGAAGCGACGACCGTCCGGTGTCGGCGACGATTCTGTTCACCGATCTGGTCGGATTCTCCACCTGGGCGCTGCGGGTCGGCGACGAGCAGGTCCTCCGCTTGCTGGCCGAGGTCAACGAGGCGACCCGGGAGGTGGTGGTCCGACGGGGCGGAAAGATCGTCAAGCACCTCGGGGACGGCGCGATGGCGGTGTTCGCCGACGGCACCCAGGCCATCGAGGCGGGATATGAGGCGATCTGCGCGGTGAGTGCCCTGACGATCGACGGGTACCGGCCGCAGTTGCGGGCCGGCCTGCACACGGGCGAACCTCGCGCGGTCGGCGACGACTATCTGGGTGTCGACGTCAACATCGCGGCACGAGTCGCCGCGGCTGCCGGTGCCGGGGAGTTGCTCGTGAGCGCCGACACGCTGGCCGTCGCCGACGACGACAACTACGTCAAGCGGCGTCGTCGTTTCAAGGCGAAAGGTGTGCCGTCGGACCTGGAGGTTTTCTCGGTCATTCCGCGCTATTCGGACTGAGATCGCGGGCTTTTCGCCGTCCGTTCATCACCGCTTCGACACGTTTGAGATCAGTGTGGGTTGTCGCCTGTATTCCTGTGCCCGACGGGTGTACAAAGGACGTCGATGGGGCCGTGACACTCGACTGCGACGAGGCGACGCCGGTCCCAACAGCACCGGAAGATCGGGTGCTCGGAACAACTCTGGCGGTGGCGCACGGTGACAATGGACAACAAGCAGCAGCAGATGCTGCAGTTCGAGACGAGTTGGTACCCGCTCGGCGGTGGGTCGTCGCGTGAGATCGGCGAACAATTCGGTCTGTCTGACCGCGACTTCTTCTCCGAGGTCGGCCGGCTCGTGGAGACAGAACCGCCAGAAGCGTTGAGCGGGTCCGAACTTCGGCGGATGCGTGAGGTCATCCGGCGGCGCCTGTGGATGGCCCGCTGAGCGGTGACCCCGTTCTCCGACGACGAACTCGGGGAGTTCTACCGCGACATCGAACGACGCACCGCCGGTGAACGCCCGCCGCGGCGGCCTCGTGTTCCGCAGCCCACCCACATACCGTGTCCGACTCCTGACAAGAGCGACTTTTCCTCCTCGACGGAGGTTGCCGACGCCCTTGATCGGGCCCGGCGCGAACGGCCGCGCGGACCCGACCTGCGGTCGTATCACTGTGTCTGCGGCGCGTGGCACATCACCAGCTCGCCACCACGTCCGGCACTCGACGACCCGACGGCGCGGCGAACCGGCCGAAAGAGCTCCGGACGCAAGGGCGGGCGCAGGCGATGAACCCACTCGAGATCAGGGGGGCCCGAGTCGATCTCGCGCACGCGAACGCACCGTGCGCAGCTGCCCACGCGACACTGCTCGCGACCGAGACCGAGCGTCTCGTGCGTGGCAACACGAGAATCCAGGCGGTGCCGGCGACGTCGACACATGCGGTGATGCTGGAGGTCGATGACGTCGACCCGGCTGCGCGGCAGCTCGGTCGTCGTGGGCTTGCGCTCGAGGCGGCGGACAACTCGCAACGAGCCGTGGGATTTCCGTTGGGCATCACCACATTCGTTCCACGTCCGGTGACCGCTGCCGACGATGACATCTCGGGTCTCGACCACCTGGTGTTCATGTGTACGGGACGCGATCGGGCGCTGGCACTCTTCGGCGCGACATTCGGTCTCGATCTCCGGCTCGACCGAGCCATCGCCGAGGACGTGCATCAGCTCTTCTTCCGCGCGTCGGACCTCGTGTTCGAAGTGATCGCGAACGACGGCGCACCGCTCGATGCCGCCGATGCCGTAGAGGGTGCCGTCGACGAGGCACCGGTTTCGCTGTGGGGGCTCGCGTGGCGATCGGTCGACATCGAACGCAGCCACGCACGCCTCGCCGACGCCGGCATGGAGGTGACCGAGGTCCGCCCGGGACGCAAACCCGCTACCAGGATCTTTACCGTGTCCGAACCCGATCTCGGGACTCGGACCGTGGTCATCGGCCCGGCCTGATACGGGAAACACTCTCGAATACGAGAATTCGTTCTCATTAACTGACGGGTCATGTAATCTGACTACATTCGTTGTCCGATCGCCAAGGGAGCATCATGACCGCGGTTCACGAGCAGTCCAGCGCCGACGAGGCTGTCGCGTCACCGCCCAGCACCGACGATCGGCTCGCCGGTGGCGACCACCTCATCAACAACCGCGACGACGAGATCGAGCTGGTGCCTGCCGACTCGTTGACCGCGGACCTCGCCGGTCACCTGACCTTTCTGCCGGTGAACGGCGCTGCCTTCGTCATGCAGGTGATGCATCCGGTCATCGGTGATGTGGTCGACAAGTACTCGGTCTTTCGCACCGACCCACTCGGGCGGGCCATCCGCTCGACGGACTCGGTGATGCGCTGGATCTACGGTGGCCAGGAGGCGATCGAAGAGGGCAAACGGCTCCGAAAGCTGCATCAGCCCCTGCAGATGCGCAACAAGGCGGGCAAGCACATCAGCGCACTGAATCCCGAGGCCTACCAGTGGGTCATCGCGACCGCGTTCCCGACGCTGCTCAGCGCCGCACCGCTGCTGGTGGGCCGGGAGTTCAGCCGCGACGAGCAGCGTGAGCTACTCGTCGACAACCGGCGCATCGCCAAGATCGTGCAGGTCCCGATGCGCGGGTATCCCGAGACGGTCGAGGAGTTCGACGAATACTTCGACGACTTCATCGAGAACAAGCTGACCCGGCATCCGGTGGCGGTCGAGCTCATCGAGCAGATGCGCGCAGCGCCGCCCGTGCCGCGCGCGGTTCCGCGCGCGATGCGGCCCGCGGTGAAGCGGGTTGCGACGACCGCTGCCGCTCCGATGCAGAAGTTCAACTACCTCACGACGGTGGGGGTGATGGATCCGCGTGTGCGCGAGATCTTGGGCCTGTCCTGGAGCGATCGTGAGCAAAAGCAACTCGAGCGGATGCACACCGTCCTGCGTGGGTCGTATCGCGTGCTGCCCGAGCGTCTCACGTACTTCCCGCTCGCGTATCACGCCCGCCGGCAGCACGCCGCGATCCAGGCGATGAAGCGTCGCGAACAGAAGGGTGCGGCGTTCATCAAGCCCAGCGGGGATGCACCCGACCCGCATGCGTGATACGAATCCGGCGTGAGCCTTTTTCAGCAAGCTGCCCGGGTCAACAACGCGATCACGATCCCGATCCTGAAGCTGCCCTTCATCCGCGAACGAGCGGCACGCACGATCACCGTGCTGCGATACACCGGACGACGGTCGGGCAAATCCTTCGAGTTGCCCGTTGCCTATCGACGTCACGGCGACGAAGTCAACATCGGCGTTGCGATGCCCGACCGCAAGAACTGGTGGCGCAACTTCACCGGCGAGGGCGCACCACTGACCCTGACGCTCGAGGGTGAAGAGCACAGCGGCCACGCGGTGAGCACCCGCGACGAGAAGGGTCAGGTGACCGTTCGCGTCACCCTGGCCGCCGCGTGAAGGCAGCGGACGTCCCCGCCTGAGTGAGTCGGATCGACCAGCGGGGGGTCGCTCGCCGACGCCCTACCGCCGGATCACGTCAGGAGGCGGTCAACTCGTCTGCGACGTCGTCGGCGAGGGCGAGGCAGGACGTCAGGCCTGGTGACTCGATACCGAACAGATTCACCAGACCCTCGACGCCGTGCGTGCGCGGACCCTGGACGAGAAAATCCGCGGTGGGTTCACCGGGCCCGCTGATCTTGGGTCGAACGCCCGCGTAATCGGGTGTCAGCGAATCGCGGGGCAGCGCAGGCCAATACCGGATGATCGCATCCTCGAACGCGCGTGCGCGCGTGTCGTCGACGACATAGTCGACCGCGTCGGTCCATTCGACGTCGGGACCGAACCGCCCGGTACCCCCGAGGTCGAGCGTGTAGTGCACACCGAGTCCGCCGTCGACGGGCAGCGGGTACACGAGATGTGAGAACGGCGCGCGACCCGATTCGAGCCGGAAGTAGTTCCCCTTGGCCAGATATCTCGGTGGGATCGGTAGTTGCGCACCGGACAGTGAGCGTGCCACGTCCCAGGCGCCCAGTCCGGCGCTGTTGATCACCATGCCGCACGACACCTGTTGCGTCCCAGACAATTCGACGGTGATCCGGAACCCGGCCACCGAACCGCGCAGAAACCGGGTCCGCAAGGCGACCGCGCCGCCGGCGTCCTCGAGGTCGCGTCGCAATGCGTGCACCAGACCGGCGCTGTCGACGATGCCGGTCGATCCGGAGAGCAACGCGCCCGCCCCCGACACCGCTGGTTCGAGGTCGCGCAACTCGGCCACGTCGATCTGTCGCAAGTCGTGGACCCCGTTGTCGACGCCCCGACGACGAACACTGTCGAGCGCCGGAATCTGGTCCGGCGTCGCGGCCACGATCAGCTTGCCTACCCGCCGGTAGGGCACATCCCGGTCGGCGCAGTACCGGTAGAGCAACTCGCGTCCGCGGACGCAGAGTCGAGCCTTGCGGCTCTCGGCGGGGTAGTAGATCCCCGCGTGGATCACTTCCGAATTGCGTGCGCTCGTACCCGTTCCGACGTCGTCGGCGGCCTCGACCACCACCACCTCGAGCCCGGACTGAGCGAGCCTGCGCGCAATGGCGAGTCCGACGACGCCGGCTCCGACGACAAGGCAATCCACCCGTTCCACGGCGTCATCTTCTCAGGCGGTTCTCCCCACCGGCAATTGCGGCCGCGGTGCCAGTTGCGCACGCATCCAGCGGTAGATCGATTCGTTGTTGAGCAGCGTGAAATGATGCGCACCGCCCACATGGAGTCCGTCGTCGACGCGAAATCCCCTACGCCTGGTGCGGCTTTCGCCACGCCCGCTCGGGATCAGCACCAACCCGTCACCGATGACTCGGCCCACCGGATGTCGAGGATCACGCGTCACCGAAGCCGTCACATAGAGGTGCCGTACGCCGGGCGCCAACGGTATGTCGGCGCCGGGTGCCTGCCGCAGTACATCGGGCTCCGCCCATCGCCAGTCGTCGTCGATGAGGTTGCCGTGAAACAGATCTCGCACGCCGACACTCCGTCGGCGGAGCAACTCGCCGAACGGACGCGTCACCGGCACCGAACGCAGCGCTGCGGTGGCAGCATGCACACCGCGCGCCAGTGGTGCTCCGTGATGCGGCGTCCCGAGGCTCACGGTGTGCCGAAGTACCTCGGGCCAGTACGCGCCCGACTCACTCGCGGCGTGGCACGCACTGCGAATCACGAGCCCGCCCATGGAATGACCGACCAGCGTCAAGGTGGTGACCGGGGTCGGCCACAACAGCACGAGCCGATTCAACAACTCCGAGAGGTCGCGTCCGTTGTCGCTGATGTGCCGACCGGTGTTGTACCGCACGAAGATCGGTGTCGCGCCCAGGTCGCTCTGGAGTCGTCGGCCATAGGTGGCGCGGGCCTCGCGGCGCCACGCATGCTCGGTCTCCATGAGCCCGTGGAGGAAGACGACGAGGTGGCCGGTGGGGTCCGGAAACGCTCGCACCAGCGCATCCGTCGACACCGCGACCGGCTCGCCGTGGACGCGTACATCCATGCCCGGGGCGAGCGGAGATCCCGCAGCTTCGAGTTCGTCACCGATCAGTCCGTTCAACACGCCGATCATCGCCGCACCGCGAGGTGTGGCCGACGGCGCCCGCCCGGGTGTGTCGAGCAGTCCGCCGGCGATGTCGGCGGCGACCTCGAGGCTGCTCGCGACTGCGGTGTACACACCGCCCGCCACCGCGTCGTGAGCTCGATGCGACGGCTGCGTCCACGCGCGCAGCGGTGTTCGCGCGAATCCCGAGAAGACTCCGTCGGATACCAAGCGATGGACCGCAGCGATTCCCCGGGTGGCTCGGCCCAGTTCGGTGAAGCCGAGACGGCCGACGGCCCGTACCTCGGCCCGGCGGGCATCCTTGCGCAGCTGCGACATACTTCTGAGTGTACATCTGTTCACTGAATGCGCGGGCGTCTGCGGGCATTGATACGGTCGGCGGGTCGATCTGGCTGACGAGAGGATTCATTCGGTGAATGGCGTCGTCGAACGCGCGCAGCAATGGTTGGCACACGATCCCGATCCCGCCACGCGGGCCGAACTCGCGACTGTGATCGACGCGGCGACTCGTGGACACGCAGACGCTGCCGCCGACCTCGCCGACCGCTTCTCCGGCCCCCTGGAGTTCGGCACGGCCGGACTGCGCGGGGCCGTCGGCGCAGGTGAATCCCGGATGAATGTGGCGGTGATCGTGCGGACGACGGCGGGCTTGGTGAGCTACCTGCGCGACGTGGCCGGAGACGACGCCCGCGTGGTGGTCGGCTGCGACGCGCGCCACGGCTCGGCCGATTTCCGGAATGCGGCGCTCGGCGTGCTCGATGCCGCCGGTGTGGACGTCATCGCACTACCACCGCGGTTGCCCACGCCGGTGGTCGCGTACGCGACCAGAGCGTTGAACTGCGACGCGGGGATCATGATCACCGCATCGCACAATCCCGCCGCCGACAACGGCTACAAGGTGTACCTCGGTGGGCGGGCGGCCGACGCCGCCGGCCGCGGGGTCCAGATCGTTTCGCCCGCCGACGCCGACATCGCGCGACACATCCACGCCGCGCCGCCTGCCGACAAGGTGCCCATGAGCGACGCCGCGTCGAGAACGCAGGTAGCCGATGACGTGGTCGACGCATACATCGACCGCGTCGCCAGCCTGCGATCCGCGATCGCACCCTCACCGGTGCGTGTGGTGCTGACACCCCTGCACGGCGTCGGGGGAGAGATCGCCACCCGGGTTCTGACGAAGGCGGGTATCGCCGATGTCCACCGGGTTGTCACGCAGTTCAATCCCGACGCCGACTTCCCAACCGTCGCCTTCCCGAATCCGGAAGAGCCCGGCGCGCTCGACGCCGCCATCGCCCTGGCCCGCAAGACCGTCGCCGATGTGGTTGTCGCGCTGGATCCGGACGCGGATCGCTGCGCGGTCGCGATTCCCGGTCGAGACGGCCGATGGCGGCAGTTGTCCGGCGACGAGGTCGGTGCGCTGCTCGCCGAGCAAGCGGCCACCGATCCCGACCGAGCCGGAGACACTCTGGCCTGCTCGATCGTCTCGAGCCGCCTGCTTGCGCACATCGCCGAGTCCCACGGCTTGCGCCACGCGGTTACGCTGACCGGCTTCAAGTGGATCGCCCGTACGCCCGGCCTGCGGTTCGGGTACGAGGAGGCCATCGGGTACTGCACCGACCCGGACGCGGTGCGAGACAAGGACGGGATCAGCACGATGATCCGTGTCCTCACGCTCGTGGAGACTGCGGCCGCCGGCGGGCGCGCCCTCGACGACCTCCTCGACGATCTCGCCCGCCGACACGGTGTGCATGCCACCGGGCAGTTGAGTTTTCGAGTGGAGAACACCGACACCATCACCGAGGTGATGCGCAGGCTCCGGCGCGACGGCATCGACCGACTCGCCGGATCAGCGGTCACCGAGGTGGTGGATCTGGCAGACGGCGGTTCGTTACCGCCTACCGATGGGCTCGTCTTTCACACCGCAGACGACGATCGTGTGATCATTCGCCCGTCGGGCACCGAGCCGAAGTTGAAGTGCTATCTCGAGGTCGTGCGGCCCTGCGACGACGCTGCCGCGCCGATTCCGCTTGCCGCGGCCCATAATCGGCTCGCGACCCTTCGGCGCGATGTCGCCGCGGCGCTCGACCTGTGAGCGCACCTGTTCCGAAGCCCCCGATCGCATGGCACGATCGAAATTGTGACCAGCACCGGCTCGCAGCAACGTCTCCGCGATCTCACGGCGATGCGCCGGGTCCGTGATCGGATCGACCGCGACTACGAGCAGCCCCTCGATGTCGAAGCCCTTGCGCGCGGCGTACACATGTCGGCCGGACACCTCAGTCGTCTGTTCCGTGCCGCCTACGGCGAGTCCCCGTACTCGTATCTGATGACGCGGCGGATCGAACGGGCCATGGTGCTGCTGCGGCGCGACGACATGACCGTCACGGAGGTGTGTTTCGCCGTCGGCTGCTCGTCGCTGGGCACCTTCAGTACGCGGTTCACCGAACTGGTCGGCATGTCGCCCAGCACGTATCGCCGCGAGCACACCACGGGCGTCGGAGACCTGCCCGGGTGCGTGGCCAAGCAGGTCGGCAGACCGATCAGGAATCGAGAAGCGTCGAATCTCCCCGGTCGCTAGCGTGGCAGACATGGACATCACCATTCACGCCAGTTTCCTCCCACAGAACGACCCAGAGGCCGCGATCGCCTTCTACCGCGACACACTCGGTTTCGAGATCCGAATGGACGTCGGCTACAACGATTTACGGTGGATCACCGTCGGACCGCCCGACCAGCCGGACACCTCGATCGTCCTGTATCCGCCGACCGCGACTCCCGGTATCGGCGACGACGAGCAGCGCGTCATCGCCGAGATGATGGCCAAGGGCACCTACGGCAGTCTGCTCCTTGCCAGCGCCGACGTCGACGCCGCCTTCGAACGCATCGCGGCCCGCGAGGCCGAGGTGGTACAGGAGCCCACCGACCAGGACTACGGTGTTCGCGACTGCGCCTTTCGTGACCCGGCCGGCAACATGATCCGCATCCAGCAGCGCCCCTGAAGCCCACCGTTCCGCAGACCCGACAGGACCATCGACACATGCCTGCAAGAACTTCCAAATCCGCTGTGGCACAGAGCGACCACGTCGCAGACTCGCATGATCGGATCCGGGTGCACGGCGCCCGGGAGAACAATCTGAAGAATGTGAGTGTCGAACTGCCCAAGCGTCGGCTCACCGTGTTCACCGGGGTTTCCGGTTCGGGCAAGAGTTCCCTGGTGTTCGCCACGATCGCCGCCGAATCCCAGCGGATGATCAACGAAACCTACAGCGCCTTCGTCCAGGGTTTCATGCCCAGCCAGTCGCGGCCCGACGTCGACGTCCTCGAAGGTCTCACCACCGCCATCATCGTCGACCAGGAACGGATGGGCGCCAATGTGCGGTCTACCGTGGGCACCGCCACCGATGCCAACGCACTTCTCCGAATCCTGTTCAGCCGCCTCGGAAAACCGCACATCGGATCCCCGCAGGCGTTTTCCTTCAACGTCGCATCCATCAGCGGAGCCGGGGCCGTCACCATCGAACGCGCCGGCCAGAAGGTCAAGGAACGCCGCAGTTTCAGCATCACCGGCGGAATGTGTCCCCGGTGCGAGGGCCGGGGTGAGGTCTCCGACTTCGATTTGACCGCACTGTACGACGCCGAAAAGTCGCTCAACGAGGGCGCTCTCACCATCCCCGGCTACAGCATGGAAGGCTGGTACGGGCGGATCTTCCGGGGGTGTGGCTTCTTCGACGCGGACAAGCCGATCGCCAAGTTCACCAAGAAGCAGTTGAACGATCTGCTCTACAAGGAACCGACCAAGATCAAGGTCGAGGGCATCAACGTCACCTATGAGGGGCTGATCCCGCGGATTCAGAAGTCGTTCCTGTCCAAGGATCGCGACGCCATGCAGCCGCACATCCGGGCCTTCGTCGACCGGGCGATCACGTTCGCGACCTGTCCCGAATGCGACGGCAGTCGGCTGTCCGCCGAGGCGCGGTCGTCGAAGATCGGGGGTGTCAGCATTGCCGACGTGTGCGCGATGCAGATCAGCGACCTCGCCGAATGGGTACGCGGCCTCGACGAGCCGTCCGCCGCACCGCTCATCGAGACCCTGCAGGCCACCCTCGACTCCTTCGTCGACATCGGTCTGGGATATCTGTCCCTCGAACGTCCGGCCGGCACACTGTCCGGGGGAGAAGCCCAGCGCACCAAGCTGATCCGCCATCTCGGGTCATCGCTGACCGACGTCACCTACGTCTTCGACGAACCGTCGATCGGTCTGCATCCGCACGACATCACCCGGATGAACGAGCTGTTGCTGGCACTGCGCGACAAGGGCAACACGGTGCTCGTGGTCGAGCACAAGCCGGAGGTCATCACCATCGCCGACCACGTCGTCGACCTGGGTCCGCACGCGGGCACGGACGGCGGCGAGGTGATGTTCGAGGGCACTGTCGACGGTCTGCGCGCCAGCGACACGCTCACCGGACACCACCTCGACGACCGCGCGCGCCTCAAGGAGTCGGTGCGCGAGCCTTCGGGCACGTTGCCGATCCGCGGGGCAAACACCCACAACCTGCAGGGCGTCGACGTCGACATCCCGCTCGGTGTTCTCGTGGTGGTCACCGGCGTTGCCGGGTCCGGCAAGAGCTCGCTCATCGAGGGTTCGGTGACCCGCGAAGAAGGTGTGGTGTCGATCGACCAGACCGCGATCAAGGGGTCCCGACGCAGCAACCCGGCGACCTACACCGGTCTCCTCGAACCCATCCGCAAGGCGTTCGCCAAGGCCAACGGCGTCAAACCCGCACTGTTCAGTGCCAACTCCGAGGGCGCCTGCCCGAACTGCAACGGCGCGGGAGTCGTCTACTCCGACCTGGCGATGATGGCCGGGGTGGCCACCGTGTGCGAGGTGTGCGACGGCAAGCGGTTCCAGGCCGAGGTCCTCGACTACAAGCTCGGCGGTCGCGACATCAGCGAGGTCCTCGAGATGTCGGTGGCGCAGGCAACCGAGTTCTTCGGTGACGGCGATGCCCGGATCCCGGCCGCCCACAAGATCCTTGTGCGGTTATCCGACGTCGGCCTGGGCTACCTGAAGGTCGGTCAGCCGCTGACGACCCTGTCCGGTGGTGAGCGGCAGCGCCTCAAGCTGGCCGCACAGATGGGGGAGAAGGGCGAGGTCTACGTCCTCGACGAACCGACGACCGGACTGCACCTGGCCGACGTCGAACAACTGCTCGGGCTCCTCGACCGCCTCGTCGACTCCGGTAAGTCCGTCATCGTGATCGAGCACCATCAAGCAGTGATGGCGCACGCCGACTGGGTCATCGACCTCGGACCGGGCGCCGGCCACGACGGCGGCCGGATCGTCTTCGAGGGCACGCCCGCCGACATCGTCGCGGATCGGTCGACCCTCACCGGCGAGCACCTCGCCGAGTACGTGGATCTCGCCGCCGCGAGGTGACCCTCGACACGCCCGAAGGTCGCCCACCAGGCACGTCGGAGTACCTGCCCCCGGTACCGTCGGGTCTGCGCGATACGATCCCGACTCGGAAGAGAGGTCGGTCGTGACGGCACTGGCGAACAGCTATCTGCGTTCGGCGCCCGCGCGGTGGGTCGCGCTGGTCGCGTTCGCCATCGGCGCGTTCCTGTTCATCTTCGTCTTCCCGAACCAGCCGATGACGCCGTATCGCATCGACTTCGACGTCTACCGCACGGGCGCGCAGTACTTCCTCGACGGCGGACGGCTATACGACCAACTGCCGCAGCTGTCGCAAGGCGCCTACCTGCCGTTCACCTACCCGCCGATCGCGGCGGTGCTGTTCACGGTCTTTACGATCGTGCCGGTCTGGGTGGGTTCGGCCATCTTCACCGCGATCTCGATCGGCCTGCTGTTCATCGTGATGCGGCTCGTGATGTCGCGAATCCTCGACCGGACCGCCGCGGAGATCACCTGGCTGGTCTTGCCGTTCGCGGCGGTCGCGCTGTGGTTGGGCCCGGTGCGCGACACACTGACTTTCGGCCAAGTCAACATTCTGCTCATGGCACTGGTGGTGATCGACGCGCTGGTCGGACGCGGTCGCTGGTGGCGGGGTCTTCTCGTGGGCCTCGCGATCGCGATCAAGCTGACCCCCTTCGTCTTCCTGCTCTTCTTCGTCCTCCGCCGGGATTGGCGCGCGGCTGTCGTCAGCGTCGTGTCGGCGCTCGCGTTCCACGGCATCGGCTATCTGCTGGCGCCCAAGGATTCGGTCCAGTACTGGACGGAGTCACTGATCGACACCGACCGCATCGGCAGCCCCATCTTTGCCAACAACCAGTCGATCAACGGCGAGCTGCAACGCCTCGGCATCGACTCACGCGCCGTCTGGTTCCTCCTCGCGCTCATCGTGGGCCTGTTCATCGCGTGGGTGGCGTGGCAACTCATGCGAGCGGGAACCGAGGTCGGCGCGCTCCTCGTGGTCGCGATGTCGGCGTTGTTCTGTTCTCCGCTGTCGTGGGATCAGCACTGGGTGTGGGTTGCCCCGCTGATGATGGCAATGACCGTCTGGGGCATCCGAACCGTCCTGCCAGGGGCCGTCGCGTGGTGGTTCCTCGTCGTCGCAGGCGTCGCGATCTTCCTCATCGTGCCCCACCAGCGCGTACCCAACCGCTACGAGGTCGAGCTGACCTGGACGTGGTGGCAGCACCTCATCGGATCGACGTACCTCATCTGGGGACTCGCTGTCCTCGTCGCGTTGGGCGCGGTCGCAGCGCGTCTGCCGCGTGACGTCGCGCCGCAGCGCGAACTCGAACACGTCGCCTGACAATCCTCCGACCGATCTCCGCGAATCGATGACGCGGTCGAATTCTGCGTCCTACACTCACGCTTGAAACAGTTCAACGAATTCGTGTCATCGCGGGTGGTGCCGCCGCGCGATCGGACGGGCGGGAGTACGACGTGGCAGATACGAAGAAGCTTTTCCAGAACACGCTGGCGCGAATCAACAAGGCCTACCCGAGTCCGCCGCGACCGCTCGCGGAGCCGCCGGCCGGTTCTGGCCTCAAGCCGGTGATGGGTACGGCCGGGCTGCCGTTGATCGGCAACACGCTGGAGGCGTTGGCCGATCCGCTGAAGAGTTCGATGGACCGTTTCGAACGCTTCGGACCCGTGACGTGGTCCGGTTCGATCGGCATGAACGTGGTGAATCTGGTGGGACCCGACGCGATCGAATGCGCGTGGATGAACCGCGAGAAGGCCTTCTCGAGCGAGGAGGGATGGGAGCCGATGATCGGCCCGTTCTTCCATCGCGGAATCATGCTGATGGATGCACCGGACCACATGTATCACCGCCGCATCATGCAGCAGGCGTTCACGCCCGCCCGACTCAAGGGCTACCTGGGCATGATGACCCCGCACATCGAGAAGACCCTCGCCAATTGGCCCATCGAAGACGGCTTTCCGATGTACTCCCGTACAAAGGACTTGACCCTGTCGCTGGCGACCGAGGTGTTCATGGGCGCGTCACTGAACGAGACCGAGGCGCACGCTCTCGAGGACTCCTTCGAAGCCGCGGTTCGTGGCGGACAGGGCCTCGTCCGCTTCGACACCAAGAAGTTCGGCACCTGGACACGTGGATTGCGCGGGCGAGAGGCGCTGCAGCGCTACTTCCGGTCGGAGATCGCCTCCAAGCGAGCCGGCGACGGCGACGATCTGTTCAGCGTCCTGTGCCACAGCGAAAGTCCCGAGGGCGACACCTTCAGCGACGAGGACGTGGTGAACCACATGATCTTCGTCATGATGGCCGCCCACGACACCAGCACCATCGCGTTGTCGATGCTCGCGTATTTCCTCGGTCGCTACCCGGAGTGGCAGGAACGGCTGCGCGCCGAATCGCTGGCCCTGGACAAGCCGACCCTCGACTACGACGACATCGACAAGCTGCCCAGCCTCGACCTTGCCTTCAAGGAGACGCTCCGCATCAACGCTCCGGTCGGCATGTTGTTCCGAAAAGCCATCCAGGACACCGACATTCTGGGTCACTACATACCAGCCGGCACCATGATCGGCATTCATCCGTGGACCACGATGCTGCGCAAGGAATGGTGGCCGAACCCGACGCACTGGGATCCCGAGCGATTCGCCGACGACCGTCGTGAGGACAAGGTCCACCGGTTCGCGTGGGCACCCTTCGGCGGCGGCGCACACAAGTGCATCGGCCTCTATTTCGGTGGCATGGAAGTGAAGTCGATCATGCACCAGATGCTGCAGCGCTTCGAGTGGACGGTGCCCGCCGACTACCGACTCGAACTGACCTACGGCACCGGCCCCACACCCGCCGACGGACTCCCCATCGACATCCGACGACGGACGGCCTACGTCCCCGCCTGACCCGTTGACCGTGCGCCCAAAATCGTTGACCGTGCATCGAAATTCGTTGACCGGTCCGACGGACGCCCGCAAAAAGTAGGGGAAGAAACTCTTCCCCTACCCTTCGAGTCCTCCCCGCGAAATTCCTAGCGGACGACTACGAACCCCGGGGAAGAAGTTCTTCCCCTAGATTCTGCGGGCAGAGCGCGAGGGTATCTGCCCAGCTCAGCGGGGTAGTCACCCAGATCTTGGGATCAGTTCTCCGCAACGTTGCTGTGCGTGGTCGACCTTGCCGCTTTCTTGGCCGGCGCCTTCTTCGCGACGGTCTTCTTGGCGACGGTTGCCTTCTGCGCCCCAGCCTTTGTTGCAGCAGCCTTCTTTGCCGGTGCCTTCCTTGCAGCGGTTTTCGCCGGCACCGCCTTCTTCGCTGCCGCCTTCTTCGCTGCCGCCTTCTTGGCGGCCGCCTTGGCCGGTGCTGCCTTCTTGGCCGGTGCCTTGGCGGCTGCCTTCTTTGCGGGAGACTTCTTGGCCGCAACCTTCTTCACTGCAACCTTCTTCGCTGCAGCCTTCTTTGCCGGTGCCTTCGTCGCCGCCACCGTCTCGACACGCGTTGCGGTCAATTGTTTCAGCGCACCCGGGGGAAGTTGTGCGACAACCTCTTCCACCTCGGCGGCCACTTCTTCGACCTCGGCTTCGGCCTCTTCGACGCGCTGTTCGAGATGGCGCGTCGTTGCCGCATGCCCGACGCCGACCGCGAGTGCCACCGGCCAATCGATCACCTCGAGCACCGCCAGTAGACCGAGCGCACCGTAGAACGCAAGCTGGTCGGGGGAGGGCACAGAGATCCGTCCGAGGACCGGCACCTGCACAGCGAAGCGTTCCGCCTCGGCGACCAACTTCGAGACGTCGCGGTGTGAGTCGACGAACGACCGCGTCGCTTCCAACAAATCTTCTCTCCATTCGGGCACGGGGTACTGACTTCCACCGCTTGTTCGGTTAGGCTGTCCTGCATGACCGAGATCGGCCGTGCCATCGGCCCGGACACGTTGCTCGCCGCCGGCGTTCGTGTGCTCACGCCGCCGATCCGCGAAGTTTACGCGCTGCTCGTTCGCGCCGGTGTCCTCGTCATCGACGACGAGTGACTCTGCGCGACTACGCGCCTGCTGCCCCATCCGTTCGAGGACGTCCGGGGCGATCTTGGACACCACCATGGCGGCGCCCGCTCCGGTGAGCGCCTGACCCCATCCGACCGGCCCGAGGGGCGTGCACCCGAACAGGGAGCTCAGACCCGGGGTCGTGATCACGCCCGCCATCAGGATGAACGTGCCCACGCTGGTCATCACGACCAGCTTGCCGTGCGATTCGTCGACGATCTGGGTCAACTGGGTGAGCACCAGGCCGGCCAAGCCGACGGTGGCTGCCCGCTGCGGCGTCCCGCCCGGTCGTGCGAGCAGCCACGAGAGCGTGGCACCGACCGCCGTCGACGCGCCGTGAGTGTAGATGGCCCGCCAGAGCGCTGCCTCGTCGAAGTCCGCGAGACCGTCGCCGACCTGGGGGCTCACCGCGAGAGCCGCTGCCGGCAGCGCATCGGTGAGCATGTTGATGAGCAGGATCTGACGCGCCGACATGGCGGGCTTGCCCGTCACCGTACTGGTGATCAGCGCAAAGCTGACCTCACCGAGATTGTGTCCCACCAGCATCGACACCGCGGCCTGGACCCGACGCCACAGCTGGTGCCCTTCATCGATCGCGTCGATGAAGGCGCCGATCTGGCCGTCGAGTAGCAAGACGTCGGCCGCGGTGCGGGCCGGGTCGCTGCCGCTCGAGACGATGCCGACCCCGACGGTGGCCGCCCGGATCGCTGCGGCGTCGTTGGCGCCGTCACCGACCATCGCAGTCACCAGGTCGGCAGCCTCGAGCGCCTGCACCACCTGAACCTTGTGTTCGGGGGCCATCCGCGCGAACACTCGGTAACGCTGTACCGCAGCGATCTGCCCATCGCTGGTGAGGGCCTCCCACGCGGTTCCGGTCATGACCTCGTCGGGTTTCAGCGCCATCCCGAGGTCTCGCGCGATCACCATCGCGGTCACCGGGTGGTCACCGGTGATCAGGCGGACACCGATGTCACGTCGCTGCAGTTCTTCGATGAGGCCACGAGACGTGGGCCGCGCCGTGTCGGCGATCCCGACCGCCCCCAGGGCGCGGAGGTCCTCCGAGCAGAGTTGCGTGAACACGTCGGGATCGGCCCGAGCGGCCTGTGCCTGCTCGGGGGTCAGCTCGCGCTCGGCGACCGCCAGCACTCGAAGTCCTGCGGCGGTCATCTCGTCGATGACCTCGATCAACGACGCCTCACCCGGACGCAACGCGGCGGTGATCGCTTCGGGTGCACCCTTGATCGACAACGTCGTACCGATGATCGCGGCCGCGTACGGACGATCCGACTGGAAGAGGAGATTCGCATCGGTGCCACCGGTCTGCACTCCGATGTCGAGCCCGGCCACCCGGATCGCTTCGTCCGTGGCGTGCACCGAATGCTCACCTCTCGGTGGCGGGATCGTGTGCACCGCGGCCGCGAGCACAGCGTCGTCCTCGACGCCGTCCACCGAACCGACCTCACGCACCCGCAGCTTGTTCTCACTGAGCGTCCCGGTCTTGTCGAAACACACCACGTCCAGCCGTGCGAATGCCTCGATCGCCTGTGGATTGCGGATGAGCACATGTGAACTGGTGAGCTGCCGTGCCGCGGCGAGCTGAGCGAGGGTGGTCACCAAGGGCAATCCCTCGGGAACCGCTGCAACCGCGATGGCGACGCCGCCTGCGACGGCATCGTGCAGCGGGGTGCCGCGCAGCAGGCTGAGCAATCCGACGGCGCCGCCCCCGGCGATGCTCCATGGCAAGGCCTGACCGGTGATCTTCGACAGCTGGGCGGCCAACCCGACCTTGCGGGACTTCCGTGCGGTCATCGCGGTCGCACGGCTCATCTGGGTGGAGGCTCCGATCGACGTCACGATGGCGACGCCTCGTCCCGCGATGACGACCGTTCCCGCGTACAGCGAACCCGTCCGTTCCGCAAGTGGCGCACCGGGTGTCGGCTCGGATGACTTGCTCACCGGCAACGACTCGCCGGTCAACGCGGATTCGTCTACTTCCAATGCGTCGGCTCGGACGATCCGTCCGTCCGCCGGGACCACCTCTCCGGGGCCGACGGCGATGAGGTCGCCCGGACGCAGCCGACTCGCCGGGACCTGTTCCTCGCGATCGCCGGTTCCGGGGCCGACGAGGCGTCTGGCGAGCGGTTCCTGGACGGCCAGCAGTTCGTCGAGGATGCGCTCGGCGTGGAGTTCCTGCTCGGCGGAGATCGCGGTGTTGAGCAGCAGGACCGCGAAGACGAGGCCCGCGTCGAGCGGTGAGCCGAGGAGGGCGGTGGCCGCCGCACCGGTGGCGAGGATCGGGGTGATCGGATCGTCGAGGTCCCCACGGATCGCTCCGACGAACTCTGAGGCCGTCCGCCAGACCGCCGCCACACGGTTGGTGACCGGTTTGACCACCGACACCGAGGTGAGACCGCTCAGCCGTTCCTGAATCGGTTGGTCCGGTGCGGGACGCGGGAGCAGCCGGGCGACCTCACTCACCGGAAGTGCATGCCAATCGTGGCCCAGCTCCGGTATCGGCAGCGACTCGTCGAATACTCCCGAACCCAAGCGGAATCCGGTCCACAGCGCCCCTACGGCAGCAAGATTGACCGACGCCGGTCCGCTGCCCACCACGTCGGGCAGCAGCATGATCGCGCCGATCACCGAACCCGAGACCGACAGTTGGACTCCCTTGTTCGCCGCCGTCTTGGCGACCGGGAGGGCGTGCAGGAAACGCCACACACCGCCCAGGTCGGGGACAAATATGTCGGCACCCCAAGGTGGGGGCGCGTCCCGGTGCCAGACCCCGACCACGACCTCCGCATCGGCGGTCGCCATATCGGTGGCGCCGGTGACGAAAGCGACCGTCGCGCCTCGATCGTGGAGAGTGGCCAGCGCCCGGCGGAGGGCGTCGTCGACGGGTCCGGCGGCATGGAGAAGCTCGTCGAAACCCTGTCCGAGAGAACGCAGTCCGGGGTCGTCGAGCGAGACGATGCGCGCGCCCACCCGTCGGGCCTCGGTGACCACCGCCGAGGAGAGCGGGTCGCGGAGTGGACTGACCAACGCGGTGCCGGTTCCGCCTGCTCCGGGGATCTCGTCGAGTGGGTGGAGGCCGGGAGTCAACAGTCCGTCGTCGAGTGCGGCGCGTGCGGCTTCCCACGCCCGCGCCCGGAAATCGCCGTCCAGTCCGTTGATCTGCGTGACCGTCAATTCGTCGGTGTAGAGCACGCGGGGGTCGATCAGCACCGTGTCCACGGTGTCGAGGTGCCGCAGCACCGACGGATGCATCACGAGTGCGCCGTGTCGGCCCGACAGGCCTCGGGACAGTGCGCACGCGAACGACTGACGCACGCTCCGAACGGGTTTCGGCATCGCCGTCAGCACGGTGTCGGTGGCCATGTCGGCGCTGCCCGACATGACGCCGACGAGCGCGGCGGCACCCACACCGACCGCGGCTGCCTTGTTCGCATAACCGTCGCTGACACCGCTGGTGTGCAGCGATCGTGTTCGCGGCCGCGTCCCGGGCTCGTCGGCGGTCTTGAATGCCTGACGAGTGAGGTTGTGCTCCAATCGGTTCCACGTTCGGCGCCCGTTGACTGCCTCGGCCGCAAGCATGGCGCGCGTGGTCGCGTCGGCGAACAACCCGGTCGGCGAGACGCGCAGTACGCCGACCGACGTACCGATCAACGCGAAGACCAACTCCGACGCCTCGGGGCCCAACAATTCGGTGACGCGGTTTCGGATCGCCGGTGTGTGGTGCGACAAAGAAACCGGGGCGGCGAGGAAGCGGAATGATCCCGGTGCGCCCAGAAGCGACGCCGTGGTCCCGACCACCAGGCCGGCGGTTGCCACCGTGGAACTGAGCAGTCGCGCGCCGAGGGCCGCGTCGTCACCGGGGAGCGTCGCCGGCAACCGCCTCCGGTCGGCGATCACCCCGTGCTCTGCGGTGTCGAGGATCGTGCCCAGCGCTTGCGCACTCGGGCCCCCCCGGTCGACCACGACGACCATGCGAGCGGTTGCCCGATTCAACACCACATCGCGAACTCCGGCAGTGTCGGCGACCGCATCGATCACTGCGCGCGCCAACGCGTCTGGGTCGTCACCATCGAGGCCGCGCACCTCGATCCAGCGCACCTCGCCGCGGGAACTCATTCGTCGGGCCGGCGATGCGGTCAGCGCCTCGCCCACCACCGCGGTGGCGCCGCGGGCGAGGTCGGTCAGCCCGGTGATTTGTTCACCCGCTGCGTCGACGAGAGATCGGGACACGGTGCGCCCCGCCTTGACCGCGGCCTCCCCACCCATGAGTGCGGCACCCGTGGCCACATTTGCGAACCACAGCGGAGCACTGAGCAGACCCATCTGGCGACACCTCCGGCGACGTTTGCGGCAATCGACCGCCGGCGACAGCCCAACGGACTCGGTCCGAAGTCGATGCACGTCGTCGGCGCCATAGGCGATTGCGCTGGCCATTCGAGTCTATCCAACAGGCACAGCCGTCCAGCACGATCGGTGCGGCTGTATCTACGCGGCCGACCCCCGTCAGTCGACCCCCGTCAGTCGAGTAGTGCGGCGAGTTGTTGGACCTGCTCGACGCTTCCGGGCGAGACGAGCATCGTGGTCACACCCGCCTTCTCCCACACGCCGATCTGAGTGCGCACATGTTCGGCGTCGCCGACGATTGCGGAGTCGTCCACCACCTCGTCCGGGATGATCTGGGCCGCTTGGTCTTTGCGGTCGCTGCGGAACAGTGCGGTGACCTCGTCGACGACCTCGCCGTAGCCCATGCGACGGTAGACCTCGGCGTGAAAGTTGGTGTCCTCACTGCCCATGCCACCCATGTACAGCGCGAGGAACGGCTTGATGGCGGCGTACGTGGCCGCCTTGTCGTCGGTGATCACGATCTGGGCGGTCGCGCAGATCTCGAAGTCGGCCCGCGAACGGCGGGCGCCGGCGCGGGCGAATCCGTCGTCGAGCCACTCGTTGTAGGTGTCGGCCATGCGCGGCGTGTAGAAGAGCGGCAGCCACCCGTCGGCGATCTCGGCGGCGAGCGCGATGTTCTTGGGTCCCTCGGCCCCGAGCATCACCGGGATGTCGGCGCGACGGGGATGGGTGATCGGCTTGAGGGGTTTGCCGAGTCCGCTGGCCTCGGGTCCGCCCAACGGCAGCGGGTAATGGGGTCCGTCGCTGGTGACCGGCGCTTCGCGCGCCCACACCTGCCGCATGATGTCGATGTACTCCCGGGTGCGCGCGAGCGGTTTGGCGAAGCGCTGTCCGTACCAGCCTTCGACGACCTGCGGGCCGGAGACCCCGAGGCCCACGATGTGACGCCCGCCGGAGAGGTGATCGAGCGTCAGTGCCGCCATCGCGCAGGCGGTCGGCGTGCGCGCCGAGAGTTGCAATACCGACGTTCCCAGTCGAACCCGCTGCGTGGACGAACCCCACCAGGCCAGGGGAGTGTAGGCATCCGAACCCCACGCCTCGGCGGTGAACACGCTGTCGAAACCGGACGCCTCGGCCGCTGCCACGAGTTGACCGTGGTTGGTGGGAGGCTGCGCGCCCCAGTAACCGAGTTGCAGACCGAATTTCATCACTCACCCTTTCGACCGTGTGGCATCCGCCTGCGGGCGAAACTACGCCGCGCACGCGATTGGATCAAGGGGTGAATAGTCATATTATTGACTAAAGACGACGGATTTCGACGAACGGAGGCACGCATGTCCTTGCGCCATGCCGTCCTGGCCGCGTTGCTCGACGCCGACGCGACGGGCTATCAGTTGGCCAAGAACTTCGATGTCTCGGTGGCGAGTTACTGGTTTGCCACCCCCCAGCAGCTCTATGCCGAACTCGGCCGGCTCGAGACCGGCGGGCTCATCGTCGGCCGTGAAGTCATCCAGGAACGACGCCCCAACAAGCGCATCTTCACTATCACCGACGCGGGTCGCGCCGAACTCGAGGACTTCGTCGGCAACACCTCCAAGCCGACCTTCATCCGAGACGAGCTGCTGGTTCGGGTGTACGCCAGCGATGTGGGTGACCCCGGACCGCTCATCGAGCATCTGCACCAGCGCGCCGAGGCGTCCCTGGCCAAGGCCGAGTTCATCGAGGGGTTGTTGCGCAAGCTCCGCGGGGAGATGTCCGAGGACCGCTTCCTCGCGGAGGGTCGGCGAGTCGGGCCCTACCTGACTGGCCTTCGCGGCAGCGTGTTCGAACGCGAGAACGCCGCGTGGTACCGGCGGGCGGCCGGGGTGCTTGCCGCACGGGCCGCCGTCGCGGTGCCGATCGATCGTTGACGCACCCCAATCGGCAGCGCGACGCTCAGCCTGCGTTTGCCGCGATCTCTTCCGCCGCCTCGGCCTGGATCCGTTCGAACTGCGCACCCATCGCTTCGGCCAGCGCCGAGGCGCCCGACAGCGGCCGGACCATCACCATGAAGTCGTCGATCTTGCCCTCGTCGTCGACGTGCAGGAAGTCGCAGCCGGTGATCGTGCGACCACTCACGACGGTCTCGAAGATCAGCGCATGGTTGCGCCCGTCCGGGTCGGCGATCTCCCGTATGTAGCGGAAGTCCTCGAAGACGCGCATGACGCCGCGCAGGATCGCGGCGGTGATGGTCTTGCCGGGGTAGGGCTTGAACGCGACCGGGCTGGTGAAGACAACGTCATCGGCCAGTAGGTCGGCCATGGCCTGCGTGTCGCCACTCTCGACCGCCGCACGGAAAGGATGCATCTGAGCCAACTCCTAGTAGTCAATTAATTGACTAGATTCTAGGGCGCTCTCATCTCGTGGACAAGGGCGGCGTCATCCCACGACAGCGGCGATCCGGTCCGATGTCTTCGCACCTGTGCCGGTCAGCACCACCACGGTCGTCTCCGAACGCCGGATGATTCCGTCGGAAATGAAGCGGTCGAGCGCCGCTGCGGCGACCGCACTCGTCGGCTCCACAAAGAGACCATGCGATGCGAGAGCGCGCAGCGCAGACACGATTTCATCCTCGGTCACCGCGACGGCGGCCCCCGCAGACCTTCCGATGGCTGCGACGACCTCGGGCAACCGCACCGGACGAGCGATCGCGGCGCCCTCGGCGATCGTCGGGGCCCGCTGCCCGGTCTGGTGAATTCGATTCACGGTGTCGGCGATCGCGGCCCAGTCGCGTGGTTGTCCGACGAGCAGTCGCGGTCGACGATCGATGGCACCCGCCGACAGCAGTTCGGTGAACGCGAGGTCGCAGCCGAGAACGAGGTTTCCCGAGCCGGCCACGACGACGATGTTGTCGGGAGCGGTGAATCCCAATGCCTCCCAGATCTCATAGCCGATTGTCTTCACGCCCTGCACGAACATGGGATGCCAGTTGTGGCTGGCATAGGGGATGCGAGCCGAACGCCGGATGGCCTCGTCACCGACGTCGTCGCGGGTTCCCGAGACGAACACGAGTTCGGCGCCATGCGCCCGCGCCTGGACCACCTTTGACGCCGAGGTCGCCTCTGGCACCAGGATGGTCGCGTGCACACCCGCTGCTGCCGCATAGGCGGCCACCGACGAACCACCATTACCCGACGAGTCCTCCAACACGGCCTGCGCACCCTGCGAGCGCAGATGCGACATCATCACCGAGACACCACGATCCTTGAAGCTCGCTGTCGGATTGAACCATTCCAGCTTGAAGTGCACGCGATGCTCACCCCAATCGAGCAGGGGCATGGGAGTAGCGCCTTCTCCCAAGCTGATTCGGTGACGCTGGTCCACCGGGATCACCGGGGCGTAGCGCCACAACGATCGTTCACCGACGACGATGTCCGCGGACGTGAGGCCAGGCAGCCGGCTCACAGCGAGGGGCGACCCGTCCGCCCCTCGCCACCGCGGATCGGTCAGCTCGTATCGCGTGCCGGATCGGTCGACGAGGTAGGCAGACGATGTCCGACGGTCGGCGCACATGTCTTCCGAGGCTAGACCGTCCGCGCCGAGGTCGAAACGATCCTCGTGATCGCGGCCCGATCTGCCACACTCATCACGATGGGTGCCAAAGGCGGCCGCGTGTACAGCGGCGTGGAGGTCGACGAGCGTGTGGCGCAGCGTCGAAGCAGGCTGTTGGAGGCCGGTCTCGACATTCTCGGCGATCCACGCGGAGACGACGACCTCACACTTCGCGTGATCTGTCGGCGCTCGGGGCTGGCCCAGCGGTACTTCTACGAGAGCTTCGCCGACAAGGACGTCTTCGCTGCCGCGGTGTACGACTGGGCGATGGCACAGGTAATCGACGAGGTGCAGGGTGCGCTCGCGAGCAGCACATTCCGCGCAGGAACGCGTGTGGGTGTGACCCAACTGATCCGCACCATCGCCGGTGATCGACGCATCGGCGAGATGCTGTTCGGGCGGCATCAGACCAACGATGTGATCGTGGCCAAGCGGTTCGAGTCGACCGCGGCGTTCGTCGCGCTGTTCAGCGCGCAGTCGGGCGACCGGTTTCGTCCCGACGAACACGGCAAGCCGCCGCTGATCTCCCACTTCCTGGTCGGTGGGGTCGCGCAGGCTATCGCCGCATGGCTCAACGACGACGTGGACGTCAGCGAAGATCGCCTTGCCGACCAACTCGTCACCTTGCTCACGTCCAACGGCGTGGGGCAACCACAGTGAGTGGTCATGATCGATGACATCCTGATCACCGCCCGACCGCTCGGCGAGTATCGCGCGATGTTCTCGCTGACAGACGCAGACCTCGCATTGCCTGTACTCGACTGCGCAGCAGGTGCTTCCGCATTCACCGCCGAGGTCAATGCGGCCGGGGGAGACGCCACAGCTTGCGACCCGAGATATGCCGAGCACCCCGCCACGCTCGACGCGCTGACCCGGTCAGAGACACTGCGCGGCAACGAGTTCGTCCGCCGCCATCACGACGACTACCAGTGGAGCTTCTACCGCGACCCCGACGACCACCTGGCCCGACGAATGCTGGCGTGCCGGCGATTCGTCGACGACATCACCGCTCATCCCGAGCGCTACGTCGCAGGCTCGTTGCCCGACTTGCCGTTCGACGACGCCAGTTTCGGTCTCGTGGTGTCGTCGCATCTGCTGTTCAGCCATGCCGACAAACTCGATGAGCGCTTTCACCTCGAGGCCCTTCGCGAGATGTGCCGCGTCAGCTCCGGCGAGGTGCGCGTATTCCCGCTGGTGGCATCGGGTTCGACGCCGGCCCCGGACGTCGCCGCTCTGCTCGAGGCTCTTGACGGCGAGCACATCGACACCGAGATCCGGCCGGTTGACTACGAGTTCCAGCGCGGCGCAGATCGGATGCTGGTCTGCCACTCGCGCGCCGCCGCCGAAAATCGAGTTCAGGATCATCCGACGGCGTGACACGATGTCGTCATGCCCAGCTCACTGATCGAGACCCGACGCGAATGCTCTCCTGACCACGAAGCCGCGATGATCGACGCCGTCCACGACGCACTGGTCGCGGCTTTCCGAATCCCGCAGAGCGACAAGCACGTACGGCTCATCGCGCACGAGCCGCACCGGTTCTCGTACTCACCCGGCCTCGCATCACCCGAGCTGTACACACTGGTGACGATCGACTGTTTCGCCGGCCGGTCGGTAGAGGCCAAGCGCAACCTCTACCGCGAAATCGTCACTCGTCTGGGCGCCCTGGGCATTCCGAGCGACCACATCACCATCCTGGTGCGCGAAGCGTCCACCGAGAACTGGGGGATTCGCGGCGGACAGGCCGCCTGCGACGTCGACCTCGGCTTCGACGTCAACGTGTGATCGAACGAGATGGCCGCACGCTCGCCGAGGCGGCAAATGCTTACTCACGCCGGCCTCAGCCCGGATCCGTGGAAGCGTGTCGAACGATGACCGCAAGGACGCAGACCGGCCCAACTCACCTCAGACAGCGGAATTTCGGGCCCAGCTCTGCCTTCCACGGATCCAAGCCGAGGTGCGAGGAGCGCAGTTCAGTGCGTCTGCTCGGCAGCGAGGTCGGGTTTGACATGCCGTGTGGAGAGTTCCTCGAGCGCACGGAACACCCGTCTCGATGACTCGGCCCACGGCATGAGGATCGGAAAGACGTGGAACATGCCGTACTCCTCCATGGCATAGACCTGCACTCCGGCACCTTCGAGTCGTTCGACGAACAGCCGGATCCCGTCGCGGAACATCTCGTCGGCACCCCAGCACACGAAGGTCGGCGGAAACCAGTCCGGGTCGGGGTCGTCGACGATCGAGACCCGCGCGTCATTGGGTTGCACGCCTTGCAGATACGGGGTGACCGGGACGTTCCAGGGGAGGATGTCGAGATGTGCGTTCTCGGTGACCGACGGATGATCGAGATCGAGGTCGACCTCCGGCGAGAACAGCGCAACCGCGGCGGGCATCGGAAGATCATGTGCGTGCAGGTACGACACCAGAGACGCGGCGAGTCCGCCACCGCCCGAATCACCCGCCACCACAAGGTGATCCGGCGACACACCACGGTCGAGCAGGCCGCGGAACACGTCCGCGGCGTCGAGAACGCCTGCGGGGAAGGGGAATTCGGGTGCCATCCGGTAGTCGGCGATGAACACCTCGTTTCCGGTGGCCTTGACCAGCGAGGCGGCGAACGCCGAGTACATGATGGGTGACGTACCGATGTAACCCCCGCCGTGGAGGTAGAGGATCGTCGCCCCGATCTCCTGCTTGTCAGCGGGGTCGTCGACGTAGGCATCGGAACTGGCCTTGGCACGACACCACAGACCCGGAACGCCGCCGACAGTGTCCGCGGTGATCTCCACACCGTCGGTCAACGCGATGAATGGGGGCATAACCCACTGGCAGATGTCGTCGAGGATCTTCTCCATCGAGCGGAACTCGTCGATGGGTAGTCCCATCGAATAGCCCATGAAGGACCGAATGGTCTGTCGCGTCACCGACTGGCCGATGTTGTCGAGGAGGCCGGCCGGGCCGCGCCAGGGTTGGCGGAACGGGACCTGCGCCAGTCCGTTCAGCATCGATTGCGCCAATCCCACCACAGCCAGGGCGGTGACCGGCGCGGACGCCGTCTGAACCTCGGGGCGGTCTGCCATAACCATGACTCAACTGTAGATCGGAACACCCGTGATGGGTGAGGGCGAGCGACGCCTCAGTCGAGTTCGGTCGCCCGCGGGTGGAACGGCTGATAGAGACCGACCTTGCTTCCGCCCGGCAGAACGAATCCGGTCAGCCGGCCCCACGGTTCGTCGGTGGCCTCGTCGAGCGTCACGCCCCGAGCCCGAAGGGACGCCGTGGTCTCCTCGAGGTCGTCGCACGTCAGATACAGCTCATGTGCGGTGGAGGTGTCACTGGGATGTACCGCGAGTTCGGCCGGCGGAAGTTTGAAGATGAGCCAGCCGTGGCCGGCGTCGACATGGGGATACTCCAGCACGTCGGTGAAGAATTCCCGATCCGCGTCGGGGTCAGAACTGAAGACGATGATGTGCGCGCCGGAGATTGCCACGCGTCAACCTTCGCAGATCGAGACGACACCGGGACGAGGTTGGCGGTCCCGGCGAGCCAGTCGGGTCGGGGGTCTGACTGACTCACCGGGAACCATCGAGTACATCGGCGCACCTCGACGCGGCGTTACACAATCTCGAAAAGAAATTCTCAGCCGGCCAGAACTACCTGCATACCGGGCTTCATGAGGTCTGCGATCTCGTTCCACGGCACGGTCACCGGCAGGTAGTCACCGGCGGCGTGACTCACCGGAACGTAGACATGAAAACCCGACTGCAAAGGCACCCAGTTCGCGAAGTTGTTGATGTCTGCGGCGACCGGGTTGGCCCGGCTGTCGATCCGGTTGACCGACGCGGCCAGACGTGCGGCAGCCGCGTTCTGATCGGTGAAGACCTCGGAGAGGAGAATCGGCTGCGCGGTGTCGGCATTGATCGTGATCGTCGCGACCGTGTTGTTGGGGTGGGCGGCTCCACGGCCATAGGTGGAGAAGATCGCCACACCGGCCACCACCTGCTGCGTTGTCGTGGTCACGCGACTGCGCTCGTCACCGAGCAAGGTGCCGTCGGAGACCGTGGCGTCAGACAACTGGTTGACCACGTCGGTGAGCGCCGAACGCATCCCGGTGTTGAACCGCTCTCGGACGGGCGCCTGCCCGCCGGTCACCTGCGGCAGATTGACGTCGAAGGTCGTCGTCTCGGTGCCTCCACGGGTCGGTACCAGCGTGCCGACGTAGCCGCTCACGGCCTGCGTCGATGTGCTCGGCGACGACGGTGGCGACGTGACGGTGGTCGTCATGACCGTCGTGGAAATCTCCGTTCTGACCGACGACGGGGTGGAGCCGGTGTCGTCAGTGGCGCATCCGGCTGCAGCCGCCGCGGTCGCAACCAGCACGGCGACGATCAACCTCGAATTCCTTTGCATGGAAAAACGGTAGGCCATGTGGACCGACATTTCGTCGTGATCGGTGAGCGTGGCAGACTACCTCGGGTCCTCCTTCTGGGGGTCCTCATTCTGGGAATACCGCCAACACCTCCGAGGGCTGCGATGAACGGTACTGAGCTCAGCGACGCCGGCCCGGCGACGCTTGCCGAGGTGTGGGAGGCCAACAGGTCGATCCAGCGTTCGGCCGCGGTCCGGCTCTTCGCCGCCGCCAACTCGGCCCTGTACGTCACCTTGATGGAGCGGCATCTCGACTTCGGCGCACGCCTGGCCGAGACCGATCTCGCCGTCCGGCTCGAACGCGACGTTGCCGAGCTGGGCGCCGCCGACACCCCGAACGGCCTGGATCTGATCAAGCTGTGGGCCAAGCAGGGATGGCTGCACCGGGTGACCGACAACGCCACCGATGGCGCCCCGAACCTCTGCTACCTCTCGACCGACGCTCGATCGGTGTTGGACTATGTGCGCCGGCTGCGTCGTGAAGACAGTGTCGCGACCGGCGGCTCCATCAACGGCATCGCCGCGGGCCTCCGACGGGTCGCTGGTCAGGTCTCCGACGATCCCGACCACATCCGCGACGAGATCACCCACCAGATCGAAGAACTCGACGCCGAACTCGCCGACCTCGACGCCGGCCACCGACGAGCCCCGGATCTGCGGAGCGCCGAGGACGAAGCGCGAGCAATCGCCTACCAGATGGAGCAGGTGATCACCGACATCGGCCAGTACGGCAGCATGCTCGATCGCATCACCACCCAACTGCTCGACGACCCGAACGATTCCGACCTCGCCTACCGCGATAGACAACGTCAGATGTTCGACGACTACGAGGCACTTCTGGAGTCGTCGCAGAGTGCGTCGTACCACGCGTTCAGCCAGATGATCCAGGATCCCGAGCAGCGGGCGCGGCTGATCTCCGACATCGAGACGGTCACCGACCACCTGCCGGGCATCGACACCGGGCTGCGGTCGGTGATGGACAACTTCTTCGGGTTGGTCACCCAACAGATGGGTGAGGTCGGGCGCACCCGTCAGCGCTGCGCGCGGCGCATCCGCAGGTTCGTGGCCTCGGGCACACTCGAACAGAGTCGCGGCGTGGCCCGACAACTCAACGACGCGATCGCCACCGCAAACGAACTGCTGAAGGCGTCCCTGTCGGATCGCCGCATCGGCTACGAGATGCCGCTGGCCACACCTGCGGTGTCGTCGGTCGGCCGACTCGCCTTCGAGGTCCGCCATCCCGATCCGCCGGCGCCCGCCCTGCCCGCCGGTGGCGACGCCGACCTCTCCTCCTTCGCGTCGCTCGCCGGCCAGGTCGACACCGTCGAACTCACCGAGACGGTCAACAACGCGGTCCTCGACGGCCCGGTGACACTGTCGGAGGTGCTTGCACGGCTGAACGAGCCGTACCTGGCGCACGTCATCGTCCTGTGGTCGTGGGCGCTCAAACAGCCCGGCAACAACGCACATGAGTCCGTTGCGCTCCGATTCCGCTCCCTGCAGGGGGAGGACCAGGCGATCGAGGTCCCGGCCCTGATGTTCACCGAACCGATTCCGACCGCGGAGGTCGACGCGCTATGACAACAACCACCGATGACGGTGCACCGGACGCCGACGAATTCGCCGGCTACGACGACCTACCCGCCGCGGCGACTGGACCGGCCGACGATCTGCGGCCGCGCCACCCTCGGTTCGACGGCGATCGCAGCGAATTGCCCGACCGCGCCTGCTGGGCGCTGCAGAACCTGGTGACGAGGCGATATGTCAGTGGCGACCGACATCCACAACTCTGGGCCTGGGTTTCCGAGTACTCCGATGCTCTGCGGGTGCGGCTGTCCGAACTCGACCTGCGGTTGCGCATAGTGGACGAACTGCAGGTCGCCTTCGTCGAGCAGGCTGGATATGATTCACGTTGGGGCAGAAGGATTCTCAAGCGGGAGACGATACAGACCTACGACGCCATACTCGCGCTGCACCTGGCGAAGTACGCTCGTGCCGCGCGCGATGAGCACATCATGATCACGCGCGAAGAAATCCATGAACTGTTCGCAGGAGTCAGCAACACGATCGATCGTGATCTCGCGCTGTTCGACAAGCGCATCGAGCACGCCATCGACAAACTCGAAGAACTCGAGTTCTTGCGCAAGAACCGCGACGATCCCGACACGTTCACCGTCAGCCCGGTCATCTCCGCCGTGATGACCGCGTCGGTGATCACCGATCTGCAGCGGCAGTTCGAGCAGTTCATCTCCGCGGGCGACACCGGCGACGACGACCAGTCGGTCGATGAGGCCGGGACGCAGGTCATCGCACTCGATTCCGACGAGGACGACGAAGGAGACGATTGGTGAACCAACCCGTCGACCAGTACTCCCTGTCCCGGCTCCAGTTGATCAACTGGGGTGTCTTCGACGGGTACCACTCGATTCCGTTCAGCCCCAACGGATCACTGATCACCGGGTCGTCGGGCAGCGGCAAATCGTCTCTGTTGGATGCGATTTCGCTGGCCTTCCTGCCCGATCACCGGCGCAACTTCAACGCGTCCGGCGACGCCACCGCTGCCGGTTCGTCGAGCGGGCGGCGCACCGTCGGCAAGTACGTGCGTGGCGCGTGGGGTGAACGCCGCGACAGCGCCAACGCGGCCCGCGAGATCATGTACCTGCGCGGCGCCGGACCGGCCTGGGCCGCCATCGCGGTGACCTACACGTCGACGTCGGGTGCGGCGATCACCGGACTGGTGCTCAAGTGGCTGGCGGCCGGAAAGATGACCGACGCGCACAGCGCCTATTACATCCACGACGGTGACACCGACATCGCCGAGGTGTGCAACGCCTGGGCGACCGGCAATCACAATTCGGCCCGGTTCCGTGAACAAGGCTGGCGAGGTGGGCCCGGCGAGGGTAAATACCTTGCCACCCTGTACTCGCTCATCGGGATCCGCGCGTCCGAGGCGGCCCAGCAGCTCCTCGGAAAAGCGAAGTCACTCAAGAGTGTTGGCGGTCTGGCGCAGTTCGTTCGCGAGTTCATGCTCGACGAACCGACCAGCATCGCGGGCATCAAAGACGCCCTTGAACAGATCGACCCGCTCGTCGAGGCACGAGAACTGCTCGATGTGGCCCGGCGCAAACGCACCATCCTCGCCAACATCGAAACCGTCCAGGAACGCTATGTCGCCGAGGCTGCGACGTTCAGCGTCCTCGACACGATCGATCCCACGACGGTGCGTTCGTACGTGAACAACCTCCGCCTCCACAACGCGACGCCCGAAGTCAGCGACCTCGACGATCAGATTGCAAGGCTCGACGGCGATTTGGCGGCCCTCACCGCCCAGCACGACCAACTCCGGCAAGACCACTCGCATCTCCTGTCGCGGATCGCGACGTCGACCGGTGACCTCGCCCCGCTGCAAGAGCAACTCGCGACCGCCCAGAAGGTGAGCAACGAGGCCTCGATCCGGCGGGCGAGCTACGAGCACAAGGTGACCGCGCTCGGTTTCTCACCGCCCAACGACGCCGAGGAATTCTGGTCTCTGCGCGAGACCCTGATGGAGGACGCCACCCACATCGAGGGCCAACTCGAGGCCGGCAAGGCGCATTTTGCCGAGACCCTGGCACGCGAGGTGGCTGCGCGTACCCAGCGTGATGCGGTGGCCGACGAACTCACCCGGGTGCAGCAGGCCGGTTCGGCCCTTCCGCGCGCCGAGCACGAGATGCGGCGGGTGCTCGCCACCGCGCTGGGCATCGACGAATCCGAATTGCGTTACGTCGCCGAACTCGTCGAACTCGATCCCGACCAGGAGCGCTGGCGGCTGGCCGTGGAGAAGGTGCTGCGCTCGGCAGGCTTGCGACTTCTCGTTCCCGACAAGCATTTCCGGGCAGCACTTCGGTTCGTCAACAACCACGACATGCGTGGACGGATTCAGCTGCACCATGCCGAGGATCGTCGACCGCCGACCCCCGAGGCCGGCACCCTCGGCGCCACCTTGCGGGCCGTCGACCCGGCGCACCCGTGCTCGTCGGAAGCGCTGTCCATCCTTGCCCGCCTCGGCAATTACGCATGCGTCGAGTCGACCGCCGACTTCGGCGACCACACCAAAGCGGTGACCGATCGTGGTCTGCGCAAGGACTCGGCGAAGCTGGCCGTCAAGGACGACCGCCAAGCGCTGCGACCCTCACAGTACGTGTTCGTCGGCAATGTCGACGCCAAGATCGCAGCGCTGCAAGAGGAACTCGACGCCGAACAGCACGCCTACGACCAGGCGCGCGAGGCCAGTGCGACGCTCGACGGCGAACGAACGTCGCGTGAACAGCGCCGCGATTCCTACCGCAGACTCTGCGAGCAGTTCACCCAGTGGAGCGAAATCGACCTCGATTCCGCCGACGATCGGGTGGATCAGCTGGCCGAGCAGTACGACCTGCTGATGGAAGAGCACCCCGATGTCGAGGCGCTGCAGCGCAAGGCCGAGGACATCTGGGAGCAGGTGCGTGCCGCGATCTCCCAGGCCGCCCTGGTGCGCGACAAGATCGCGACTCACGATCGGCGCCGCACCCAACTGCTCGATCTGATCGATCGCCTGAAGCCGGAACCGATTGCGCCGCAGGCGCAGACGTCCCTCGACGGATTCCGCGAGGAGTCGGCCGCCACGCTCGACGTGCTCGCGCCCGAGTCGTACCGGCAGGAGCTGGTGAAGGTCGTGTCCCGCGACCGCGATCGAATGCGTTCGGACACAAGGCGTTCGCGTGACGAACTGGCCCGCATCCTCGACCGATACGACGAAGAGTTCCCGGACGCCATCCCCAACGACAGCGACGATTTCGACGAGCGCATCCACGACTATGTGTCGCTGTGCCGACGGATCGACGAGCGGGAACTCCCATCTGCCTACGAGCGGATGCGCCGGCTCATCACCGAGCAGGCACCGGGCGCAATCCTCAACCTGCACATGGCCGCCGACGCGGAGGAGCGCCGCATCGTCGAGCAGATCGAACGTGTCAACAGCGGTCTGGGTGCCGTCGCATTCAACCGAGGAACCCGACTGCGATTGCATCCGGGCCGCAAACACCTGGCTGCGGTCGCCGAACTGAGCGAGAAGGCGCGGCAGATCTCGGGCCGGGCGGCGGCGGTGGGTTTCGGTGACGAGCAGGCGATCCTGGAGCAGTATGCCGACATCCTGCTCCTGCGCGAACGGCTGGCGGGTGCCACGCCCGAGGACCGGCAATGGACTCGGGACGCACTCGACGTGCGCAATCGCTTCGACTTCTATTGCGAGGAGCACGACGCCGACAGCGGCGAGACCATTCGGACCTACAGTAACGCCGGCGACAACTCCGGTGGCGAGCAGGAAAAGCTGATGGCGTTCTGTCTCGCGGGCGCGCTGAGCTTCAACCTGGCGAGTCCCAACGGTCATGACAACCGTCCGATCTTCGCCCAGCTGATGCTCGACGAAGCCTTCTCCAAGTCGGATCCGCAATTCGCGCAACAGGCCCTGTCGGCGTTCCGGAAGTTCGGCTTCCAGCTGATCATCGTTGCGACCGTGCAGAACACCAGCACGATCCAGCCGTACATCGACAACGTCGTGATGGTGTCGAAAACCGAAGGGGCCGATGCGCGTCCGGTGGCGACCGCGATGTCCACCTCGATTCAGGCGTTCTCGGATCTGCGCCGCTCGAGCGGGGCGCGGCTGCCGGTCTAGATGCCGTTCTCCGCTCCGGCGGTGGCCTCGGCCGCACCGGCGGCCGCGATCTCGTGGATGCTCACGCCGTCGGCGGTGATGGTGGTGATCGTGGCCAGAGACGTCCGGCCCGGAGGCTGGAGTCGGATGGTGATCTGTCCGTCGACGGCCCGGTCGAGGTGGGTGACGATCTCCGCGTGGAGTCCGGCCATCGTCGCCTCGTCCGCATCCGTTGGCCCGCTGCGACTGTCGTCGAGGAGCCGGACGTCGACGCCGCGCGCCCGTGCCGCCCAGGTCGATCGAGTCACCTGCCGGACATCGAGAGCACGTGCCCGGATCCCGTCGCGCAGCCGCGCCTCGAGGAGACGTGCGTGTTCGACGTCACCGCCGGTCAGACCACCGTCCTCGGCGATGGTGACGAGCAGCGGGCGAGCCAGTTCATCGAGCCGAGCCTTTTGCGTCGCCCGCTCGGTGCGGACCGCGTCGGCGGCGGCACGCTCGGCCAGCTGACGGGTCTGGGCAGCGCGCAGCCGATAGATGGTCGCGGCGGCGGGTCGCACCAGCCACGCGAACAGAGTCGCCGAGACCATCAAGCCGGTGCTGGACAGCAACTGTCCAACGGCCTGGTCGAGACCGCCTCCGGTGCGCAGCGCCCACGCCGCCGCCACCGCGAACACGATCGCCTGACTCGTCCACGACGCCGCCACACGTCCACGCACACACAGAAAGGCACACAGGACCGTGCCGCCACCGAAGGCCACCGCGGCCTGCAGCGGCTGGTTGATGGGCACCGGCAGGGCGGGCAGCATCGCGATGGCCTGCACGATCGGGACGATCGCGACCACGACGGTGGCGCGGCGAGGGAGTGGGTCGCCGTGGGTCCGCAGGAGCACCGCGCCGCCGACGGCGAGCAGCGCGAGCGGAACAACCGCCGCGGCGACCCCCACACCGGACTTCAGCGACCCGAAGGTCAGCAGACAGCCGGCCGCGAAGAATCCGTACGCGACCGTGCGAGCGCCGCGTGAATGCATACCGAGAAGGTCATGGACCGGATCCGAGCCACGGCCCGGATCATCCTGGTCGACGGGCGACGTCGGCATCACGAGCGCCACTCGAGTTCGACGGTGGTACCGGCGTCGACCGCACTGGTCACCACGGATCGGCCACCACGAAGTCGCTGCATGCGTCGAGTGATGCTGAAGTCCAGACCGAGCCGGCCGCTCTCACGCCGCCGCGAATCGAACCCGGGCCCGGTATCGGCGATGACCAATCGCAGAGCCCGCGGTGCCAGCCATGCGGTCACCTCCTGGGTCGCCCCGGCGGCGTGCAATGAGCTGTTGCGCAATGCCTCGGCGGCGGCGGCGAGCATCTCTCCGACGACATGTGCGGGATACCGCGCGCCGGCCACGTCGCCGTCGGTGTGGATCTCCGGCTGCACGGCGTGCTCTGCACACACACGACGAAGCCGCCGCTGCAGGGCGTCGATCCCAACCGCTTCTTCAACGGCGAGCTGGTGCGCCAGCCGATCCAGTTCGGTCAGCGCATCGCGGGCATGAGATCCGACACGCGGATCATCCGGTGTCCGATGCGCTTGGAGAAGGGTGGCCAGGACGCGGTCGTGCACCAGTGCGTCGAAACGTGCTCGTTCCTCGTCGCGCGCCACCCGCGCCGCATCGGCCACCGCTTGTCGCTCCACGTCGCGGCGCGTGGCGTCGAGCAGGTGCGCGGTGCGGACCGTGAGCAGTGCTGCGGCGACAAACACCGAGCTGAAGGCCACCGCCCACACCGTCTCGTAGGCGACCCGCGCGGCCAATGACTCCACCCCGACGAGTCCTAGCTGGTTGGTCAGGACACTGAGAAACGACGCCACGACCTGGCCCGCGAACGCCCACGCGGGTGGGGCGACCAGGGCCGCGGACAGGCCGGCGAGACCCGAGAACATCACCATCCAGGTGCTCCTCGCCGACATCACGTGCCCACCGTTCCACGCGATCAGCCACAAGAGATTGGCGAGCACGTAGCCGCCGAAGGCGGCGCACGCCGCGACGCCCGTGGCACCCCGCATTCTCGAGAAACTGGGCATCGTCGAGAAACTGGTCGCGATCAGCGCGAGCCCGGGGCCGAAGACCAAGACGACGGCCACCGGCGTCCACCACCCGTCGACCATCTGACCGTCCGCACCCAGTTCCGGGATCGACACCAGTAGGTAGGCCGCATACCCGAGTCCGACGAATCGGGTCAGGAGCCGCAGAATTCGATCACCGTCTGCGGTCTGCGCCTCCATCACATCCCGGACGTACGGTGCGGCATCGATACCCACCCGTCCTCCAGGGCTCGCTTGAACAGGTCGAGTTTCGTGTTCGCCGGCCTGCCGGCCGACGCGTACTTCTGCCGGATTCGTTTCAGATACTCGTTGACGGTGTCGATTTGAACATTCATCGCCTCGCTGATGGACCGTGACGTCGCGCCGTTGGCGTACAGGGTCAGCACGCGCTGCAACTGTGGACTCAACCGCACCGCGTTCAGGTCTGGGTCCGCGTCGATGGCGGCAGCCCACTCCGTGCCGAGGACGGGTTCACCCCGTGCCGCTTCCTCGATCGCTCGAATCACCATGTCCTCCGGCGCCGACTTGGGGATCATCCCGAGCACTCCCGCCTTGGCTGCCGAGCGCAGTAGATCGGGGTATTCGCCCGAGGTGTACACCAGAACGTGAATGCCGTTGGTGTGCAACAGTTCGACATTGGCTTGCGGGCTACTGTCGTCGGTGAGGCGCAGATCCAGGATCACCAGGTCGAAACCTCCGTCGCCGCTGAGCAGTTCGGGAACCGTCTGCGCCGCACCGGCGAGAGTGAGCCACGAATGGCCGTCCAGAATTCGTTCGATACCCCAGACCGTGGACTGGTGGTCGTCGACGACACCCACGCGCGCCACTGCGTCGGCTTCCATTCGTCGACCTCCCAATCATCGATCCCGCAACCACCGTGTAGGGTCCCGGCAAGCTTCATTCTCGCCTATCCCACTGTCGCACAGACCCACTGGACGGGACATGTGATTAGGTCGTGTCCGGCGACGAACACATCCGAATCTCCGAAAGTCCCCCCGCAACTGGGACTTATCACCCGACCCCGGCGTTTCTAGGCTCAAAGGAATCGGCTGAGCACGTCCCGTAGCCGAGACCCCACCCAGGGAAGTCGAGAAGGAGAACGCTGATGGGAACCACCAAAGGCCGGCACCTGCTGGCTCTGATCGTCGCGACCGTGGCACTCGTATCCGGGCTGACCGCAGTCGGGTCCGCACCAGCGGACGCCCGACCGTTCCCGCCGGGCGGCGCGAACGCGACCCTCGTGATCAAGAACCAGACCGGTTGGCCGCTCCAGCTGAACTCGTACCCGTACACCGACGCCTCCTCTGGCAGTTCGTCTCCCGACCGCTGGATCGACCGGCCCGCACAGGTACTCCAGCCCGGCCAGACGACAGTGGCACGGGCCTGGTCGACGAACCCCGTCCATTTCTCGGTGACGGTGGACTACAGCTACAACTACCGATTCGGCAGCACGTACCACTACGTGTCCTCGCTGGCGCACCAGTGGGGAATGACCTGGACCGCAGGCTCCAAGGCTTCACAGCCGGGCGAGCAGGTCATCGCCAGGGTCTACCGCGACGCACCGAACATGGCGGCGACATACACCCTGCAGTAGCCAGGCGTGCCGACCGGACCACGGTGTCGTGGAGATCGCCCCTCCTCGACACCGTGGCTCCGGCCTGTACCGGCCTGTACCGGTCGGAATACACCATTGGCGACGAGTGATGATGGGGGAGAGGGCAAATCATGGATCTTCATATCTCGGGTGAGAGCGACCTGGTGGATTCGCCACTGCGATTCCGGGTGTCGGGCACTACTGCGGACACCGTCGACCTCATCGTGTCGACCGCGGACGCGGCGGGTGCGCCATGGCGGTCGAGCGCGTCCTACGCGGTGGGCCCCGGCGGCTGGCTCGACATCCCCGACCTCGACTCGCCGTGGGCGACGATGCAGAACAAGGCCGTCGACCGCCCTGCGGCGATCTTCGAGAACTGCGCCACGGAAATCGAATTCGCGATCACCGCGAACACCGCTCATGACTCGGCGACGCAGACCGTGCCCCGGCGATGGGGGCTGGATTTGCGGACCGAACGCATCACCGGCGACGGGTGGGTCCTGCAGATCTATCGTCCGCCCAATGATCAGCCGTGTCTTCCGGGGATCGTGGTGTTGCCGGGAACCATGGTGGGACGATCGATCGCAGCGACGACCGCCCTGCTCGCGTCGCACGGGTACGTTACCGCGACGCTGTACTACACGCAGCAGCCCGGCCTCCCGGACGCCTTCTCACGCATCGCGACCGAAGACATCGCGGGCGGCATCGAGGCGTTCCGGCAGTTGCCCTACGTCGACGGCGACGCGGTCGCCGTGCACGCCGGATCGGTAGGGGTCCAGACAGCGCTGGCCACCCTGATCACCACCGGCACCGCGGTCCGTGCCGTCGTGGCGGTCGCGCCGAGTCATGTCGTCTTCCAGGCGCTGCGCGACGACGGACCACCGCAGAAGATGTCCGCCCTCACCCACGGCGGTGAGGATCTTCCCTACGTTCCGGTCAAGTCCGAGCGACTACTGCCACAGGTGCTGCGCAACGAGCTCCGCCGACGGATATCCCGCACACCGACATCGACGGCGTTGGCCACCAGCAGCGCGTACGAGGCCGGCCTCCGCGATGCGTCAGCTGTCGCGGAGGCGACCCTGCGCGTCGAGGACATCGACTGCCCCATGCTGGTGATCGCGGGCACCGCAGACAGGTGCTATCCCGCGGCCCCGATGGCCGCCGCGATCATCGATCGACGCGAGGCCGCCCGCAACCCCTTCGCCGCCCAGGATGAACTGCGGATCTACGACGATGTCGGACATTTCATCCGGCCGCCGGCGATCCCGACGACCGTCGACCGCTCGTCCGGGCTGATCTCGGGAGGGAGTCCAGCAGCCACGGCCGCCGCCCAACGGGATGCGTGGACGCACATCCTCCGTTTCCTGCGGACCCAGCTGAGAGTGTCGGCCTGACGCGCCGGTTGGCCACATCCCGCGGTGACGGGCTTTACTGTGCGCATGCGTTCTCATGGCCGGCCATACATTGCGCGGCTGATTCTTGCCGTCGCACTGTTGCTTGCGATCTCCACGTTCGGGTGGAGTCCTGCGAGCGCGTCGACCACCGCAGGCCTGGACCCGACGCTGGCGACCGCCTATCGCCAGGCCGCCACTGCCGCACAGTCACAAGGCGTGCCGTTGAGCATCACGTCGGGAAAGCGTTCGGTCGCCGAGCAGCGGCGGTTGTGGCGGGAAGGAATCGCCACCTATGGCAGCCCCGCGGCCGCCCGACGCTGGGTGTTGCCGCCAGAGGAATCAACCCATGTCACCGGGTACGCCATCGACGTCGGCCCACGCGCCGGGGCACGCTGGCTGGAGACGAACGGGTACCGCTGGGGTCTCTGCCGCACATTCGCCAACGAATGGTGGCATTTCGAGGTCGCGACCATCCGGGGGTTCGCGTGCCCGCCGATGTGGCCCGACGCGGCCGCCCGGATCGACCACAATCCCGGTTGATCGCCGCGCAGTTGATCGTCGAGCGGGCGACGATCAACTGCGCGTGCCGTCACGAACTCTGCACCTTCTCCTGCATCGACGTGCGCGCCGGATTGCCCTGCTCATCGACCTTCGGATCGGGTTCGCCCTGCTTGTCGGCGACCCCCGCCTTGATCCGGGCACCGATGTCGGGGTCGACTCGACTCCAGTAGTCGAAGGCCCGTTCCAGGACCGGTGTGGACACGCCGTTCAAGAGATGTCCGACGACGTTGTCCACGAATCGTTCTCGGGCGGCGTCGTCGAACACTTCACGCACCATCGTGCCGGCCTGGCCCCAGTCGTCGTCCTCGGGATGATCCACGTAGGCACTGCGGATGATCTGACCGTCGGCTGCCCACTGCGGTTCGGGCTGACCCGCGTACACGGCAGCCGGCCCGCCCTTCGAATTCGGTGCGTACACCGGATCGCTCACCGGGTTGATCCGCATGGCGCCATCCTTGGAGTAGGTGTGCACGTCGTTGCGCGGACTGTTCACCGGGATCTGCTTGTAGTTCACTCCGAGCCGTGCGCGATGGGCGTCGGCGTAAGAGAAGACCCGGCCGAGCAGCATCCGATCGGGGCTGAAGCCGATCCCAGGCACCACGTTGTTCGGTTCGAAGGCCGCCTGTTCGATCTGGGCGTGGTTGTCGGTCGGGTTGGTGTGCAAGGTCATTGTTCCCACGTCGTGCAGCGGGTAGTCGCCGTGCGGCCACACCTTTGTCAGGTCGAACGGGTTGAACCGGTAGCCCACCGCGTCGTCATAGGGCATCAACTGAACCTTCAGCGTCCAACTCGGCCGGCCTCCGTCCGCGATGGTCTCGAACAGATCGCGGGTGTGGAAATCGGTGTCCGCGGCTGCCATCTGATCTGCTTCGTGCTGAGTGAAACATTCAACGCCCTGATCGGTGATGAATTGGTATCTCACCCAATGCTTGACCCCCTGCGCATTGACCCACAGATACGTGTGTGAGCTGTACCCGTTCATGTGCCGCCACGTCTTCGGGATTCCGCGGTCACCCATCAGCCAAGTGACCTGATGCGCGGACTCGGGGGACAGCGTCCAGAAATCCCACTGCATGTCGTGGTCGCGTAAGTTGTTGTCGGCGCGCCGCTTCTGTGAACGGATGAAGTGCTGGAACTTCATCGGGTCCTTGATGAAGAAGACCGGCGTGTTGTTGCCGACCATGTCGTAGACACCTTCGGTGGTGTAGAACTTGAGCGCGAAACCCCTTGGGTCGCGCCAGGTGTCGGGGCTGCCACGCTCCCCGGCAACCGTCGAGAAGCGAGCCACCATGTCGGTCTTGACCTTTGGCTGGAACAACGCCGCACACGTGTAGGCCGACACGTCCTCGGTGGTCTCGAATGTTCCAAATGCGCCGCTGCCCTTGGCGTGCGGCTGACGTTCGGGGATTCGCTCGCGGTTGAACTGGGCCATTTGTTCGATGAGGTAGTGATCGTGCAGAACGATCGGACCGCCGGCACCGACAGTGAGCGAATGTTCGTCGCTACCGGCCGGGGCTCCCGAATCTCGAGTCGTATACAGGGAATTGCTCTTGGTCATATCGCCTCCGAGCACGGTGAAGCAGGATGGGCTGAAGTGACCCGGACTGTTTCAGGCCGTGGGGCTGATCCTACACTTGGAAGCGCAAGGGCGAGGGCCGCTCGCGCGGTCGGCACCTCGCAGTTCGACGCGGGATGCCGAGTCGGCTCAACTGTGTGCTCTCCAACAGGACACAGACTGTCCGGAGCGCCTCCGCGGCAGACTGCATCTCCCCGGGTCAGCGCTCCGGTCACCGATCTCTTCAGGTCAGGACTGAACCGCGTCCAGCGCCTCGTTGAAGGTGGTGCTCGGGCGCATCACCTTCTTGAGCAGATCGCCGTCGGGGTAGTAGTACCCGCCGATGTCGACGGCTTCGCCTTGTGCGCCGTTGAGTTCGCCGAGAATGGCGTCCTCGTTCGCGGCGAGTGACTCGGCGAACGGTGCGAAGTGCTTCTGCAGGTCGGTGTCGTCGGTCTGTTCGGCCAGCGCCTGCGCCCAGTACAGGGCGAGGTAGAACTGGCTGCCGCGGTTGTCGATCTCACCCACCTTGCGCGACGGTCCCTTGTCGTTCTCCAGCAGTTTGCCGGTGGCCGCGTCGAGCGTCTTCGCCAGGATCTCGGCCTTCGGGTTGTCGTTCTTCTTCCCGAGATCCTCGAGACTGACTGCCAGCGCGAGGAACTCACCCAGCGAATCCCAACGGAGATGGTTCTCCTCGAGGAGCTGCTTGACGTGCTTGGGTGCCGAACCGCCTGCGCCGGTCTCGTAGAGCCCGCCGCCCGCCATCAGCGGCACGATCGAGAGCATCTTGGCGCTCGTACCGAGCTCGAGAATGGGGAAGAGGTCGGTCAGGTAGTCACGCAGGATGTTGCCCGTGGCCGAGATCGTGTCGAGGCCGCGGATCAGCCTCTCCATCGTGTACCGGATTGCCCGAACCTGCGACATGATCTGGATGTCGAGACCGTCGGTGTCATGATCCTCGAGGTACTTGTGCACCTTGGCGATCAGCTCGTTCTCGTGCGGACGGTAGGGATCGAGCCAGAACACAACCGGCATGCCGGATTCACGGGTCCGGGTTACGGCCAGTTTGACCCAGTCCTGAATGGGTGCGTCCTTGACGATGCACAGTCGCCAGATGTCGCCCTCCTCGACCTCCTGGGTGAGCAGCACCTCGCCGGTCTTCAGGTCGGTGATGTTTGCGGTTCCGGCCTTGGGTACCTCGAATGTCTTGTCGTGTGAACCGTATTCCTCGGCCTTCTGTGCCATCAGGCCGACGTTGGGCACCGTACCCATCGTCGTGGGATCGAAGGCCCCGTTGGTCTTACAGAAGTTGACCATCTCCTGATAGATGCGGGAGAAGGTCGATTCCGGGTTGACCGCTTTGGTGTCCTTGGTGCGGCCGTCTGCGCCGTACATCTTGCCTCCGGCCCGGATCATCGCCGGCATGGAGGCGTCGACGATGACGTCGCTGGGGGAGTGGAAATTGGTGATGCCGCGCGCCGAGTCGACCATGGCCAACTCGGGCCGGTGCTCGTGACACTTGTGCAGATCGTCGACGATCTCCTCGCGCTTGGACGCGGGCAGCGACTCGATCTTGCTGTACAGATCCGACAGACCGTTGTTCACGTTGACGCCCAGCTCATCAAAGAGCTCACCGTGTTTGGCGAAGGCCTCCTTGTAGAAGGTCCGCACCGCGTGCCCGAACACGATCGGATGGCTGACGCGCATCATCGTCGCCTTGACGTGCAGCGAGAACATCACGCCGGTCTTGTAGGCGTCTTCCATCTGCTCTTCGTAGAACTCGATGAGCGCCTTCTTGCTCATGTACATGCTGTCGATGACGTCGCCGTCGGTCAGCGACACCTTCGGCTTGAGCACGATCGTCTCGCCGTCGGCGGTGACCAGTTCCATCTTGATCTCACGGTCGCCGTCGACCGTCATCGACTTCTCGCCGTGGTAGAAGTCGCCGTGACGCATGTGGGCGACGTGGGTGCGCGACGCCATCGACCATTTGCCCATGCTGTGCGGATGCTTCTGCGCGTACTCCTTGACCGCCTTGGGGGCCCGACGATCGGAATTACCTTCGCGCAGAACCGGATTGACCGCACTGCCCAGACACTTGGTGTAACGCGTCCGAATCTCTTCTTCCTCGGGGGTCTTGGGGCTGCCCGGGAAGTCGGGGAGTTTGTATCCCTTGCCCTGCAGCTCCTTGATGGCGGCGAGCAACTGGGGGACCGACGCGCTGATGTTCGGCAGCTTGATGATGTTGGTGTCAGGATCCTGGGTCAGCCGTCCCAATTCGGCCAGATTGTCGGGCACCCGCTGTTCTTCGGTGAGGTAGTCACCGAACTCGGCCAGCACGCGGGCGGCCACCGAGATGTCGCTCGTCTCGATGTTGATGTCGGCCGCGTCGGCGAATGCGCGGATGACCGGAAGGAAGGCGTAGGTCGCCAGCATCGGCGCCTCGTCGGTCAGGGTGTAGATGATGGTCGGCTGCTTCGCGTTCATAACCCGCCTTTGTCTCCGGTTTCTCTTCACTCACCACATGGATCGCATGCGTCCGAGCGTCTCGGCGCTACCAGTATCTCGTTGTGGGTCGAATCGTGCCGAACGTTGGGTCCTACCCACCGGTAACCGCGCCGCGCCGAGACGGGTGGCGGCACGTTCCCACGAGTCACGATAGCCGGGCTTCTGCGATCGAGGGCTTGACAACATACAACCAATTGGTTGTATGTTGGAACGGTGAGCGAAGCGGATGAGGACCGGGCCGACGCCCTGTTCCATGCACTCTCCGACCGCACCCGCCGCGACATCATGCGGCGCGTGCTGGCGGGGGAGCATTCGGTCACGGCACTGGCGGCCAAGTACGACATGAGCTTTGCCGCTGTGCAGAAACACGTCGCCGTGCTCCAACGCGCCGGACTGCTCAACAAGCGGCGCAGCGGTCGCGAGCAGATCGCGAGCGGTGACGTGTCCGCGGTACGTGCGGTCTCGGACATGCTCACCGAACTCGAGCAGGTCTGGCGCGGCCGGATTGCCCGCATCGACGAACTGATCGCCACCGACCCCACTCAGGAGGACTGACCCATGCCGGTCACCAGCGTCGCCCACGACATCGACACACTCACCATCACCATCACCGCCGAATTCGCGGCCCCCCGAAGCCGGATATGGCAGGTTTACGCCGACCCGCGTCAGCTCGAGAAGATCTGGGGACCGCCCACCTACCCGGCGACCGTCGTCGACCATGACTTCCGTCCGGGCGGTCGTGTGACGTATTACATGACGAGCCCGGAAGGGGATAAGTTCGGCGGATACATGGACATCATCTCCGTCGACGAACCCAGTGGCTTCCGATTCACCGACGGGTTCGCCGACGGCGACTTGAATCCGGTCGATTCGATGCCGGTGTCGACGAGCGACTACACCTTCTCCGAGCACGACGGCCGCACTGTCGCAACCTATGTCAGCACCTACGCCTCCGCCGACGACCTACAGAAGGTCCTCGACATGGGCGTCCTCGAAGGCTCCTCTGGAGCCATCAACCAGATCGACGACCTTCTCGCGGCATAGTCGTCGAATCTCGCCGTACCGGTCCCGGCGACATGTGTCCTCCCGACACACGTCGCCGGGACCGTACTCGCGCGTACGAAAAATCTTCGAAACAATCGTCCGGGTCCGCCCTCGGCGCGTGATTCGCCGACCTGACGAACGAGAGAAGGGACCCGGCCATGTTCACCCGCATCGCCATCGTGAACCGCGGTGAGTCCGCCATGCGACTGATCCATGCCGTCCGAGGATTGTCCGCGGAGACCGGTATTCCGATCGAGGTCGTCGCGCTGCACACCGACGTCGACCGCGAGGCAACCTTTGTCCGTGAGGCCGACCTCGCCTACGACCTGGGTCCCGCCGCGTCGCGGCCGTACCTCAATCTCAAGGTCCTCGAGCGCGCACTGCTCGAGTCGGGCGCGGACGCCGCGTGGGTGGGTTGGGGCTTCGTCGCCGAGGATCCACTCTTCGCAGAGCTGTGTGAACGGATCGGCGTCACCTTCGTCGGACCATCGCCCGAGGCGATGCGCAAGCTCGGTGACAAGATCGGCGCCAAGCTGATCGCCGAGGAGGTCGGCGTGCCGGTGGCGCCGTGGAGTCGTGGCGCCGTCGACACCGTCGACGAGGCCAAGGCCGCGGCCGCCGAGATCGGCTACCCCCTCATGCTCAAGGCGACCGCCGGAGGCGGCGGACGCGGCATCCGTGTGGTGACCAACGACGCCGACCTCGTCGACGCCTACGAACGCACCCGGGACGAAGCGTCACGAGCCTTCGGCAGCGGAGTCGTGTTCTTGGAACGCCTGGTCACGGGCGCGCGCCACGTCGAGGTTCAGGTCATCGCCGACGGTCAGGGCACCGCGTGGGCCCTCGGCGTGCGTGACTGCTCGGTGCAGCGTCGCAACCAGAAGATCATCGAAGAGTCGGCATCGCCGGTCCTCGCGCCCGAGCAGGTGGCCGACCTGAAGTCGTCGGCCGAGCGCCTCGCGGTGGCCGTCGGTTACCGCGGTGCCGCGACGGTGGAGTTCTTGTATCACCCGGGCGAGAAGCTGTTCGCATTCCTCGAGGTGAACACCCGTCTTCAGGTGGAGCACCCGATCACAGAGGTCACCACCGGCATCGACCTGGTGCGGGCGCAGCTGCACGTCGCCTCGGGCGGACGGCTCGAAGGCCAACCGCCCACCGAACGCGGACACGCCATCGAGGCCCGCCTCAACGCCGAGGACCCCGACCGCGACTTCGCGCCGTCACCCGGTCGCATCGCCCGCCTCGAGCTGCCCGCGGGACCCGGCATCCGGGTCGACACCGGTGTCAGCGAGGGCGACACCATCCCTGCCGACTTCGATTCGATGATCGCCAAGATCATCGCCTACGGCCGAGACCGCGACGAGGCACTCGGTCGCCTGCGCCGGGCAATGGCCGAAACGCGGGTCATCATCGAGGGCGGCGCAACCAACAAGAGCTTTGTGCTGGAGTTGCTCAATCAGCCCGCCGTCATCGACGGCAGCGCCGACACCGGCTGGATCGACCGGGTCCGCGCCGAAGGCGGACTCGTCGCACACCGGCATTCGGCGATCGCGCTGGCCGCCGCGGCCATCGACGCCTACGAGGAGGGCGAGTCGGTCGAGCGGCAGCGGTTGCTGTCCACCGCCGCCGGCGGCCGGCCGCAGGTTCAGCACGACAGTGGCGCACCACTCGATCTCAAACTCCGCGGCGTCACCTACCGCGTTCGCGTCGCCCGGATCGGCGCGCACCGCTTCCGGATCGCCATCGAGGCCGGTGCCGAAACACACACGGCCGACGTCGACCTCGAACGGTTCGACGAGCATGCGGCACAAATGGTCGTGAACCACGTGCGCTACCGCCTCGTCACCGACACCCACGGTCCCGTGCACCTGATCGACGTCGACGGTGTCACCCACCGGGTGAGCCGCGATGAAGGCGGCGTCGTCCGATCGCCCGCCCCGGCGCTCGTGGTCGCCACCCCGCTCGAAGCCGGCGCCGAGGTCGAGGCCGGTGCTCCGGTCCTCGTGCTCGAGAGCATGAAGATGGAAACCGTGCTGCGTGCTCCGGTGCGATCGCGGCTCAAGGAATGTCTGGTGTCGGTCGGCACCCAGGTCGAGACCGGTGCGACCCTGCTTCGGCTCGAACCGTTGGCCGACGACGATGACGACGAACCGGCCGAAGAGGTCAACGAGGCCGTCGACATCGCGCTGCCCGCCGAACCCACCGACGTCGAACCGCACGAACGCACCACGCGCACGCAGGAGGATCTGCGGAGTCAGCTGCTGGGCTACGACGTCGACCCGCAGGACCCGCATCGTCCCCTCGACGACTACCTCACCGTCCGCCACGCGGCGCTGGAGAGTGGCCGACGCCCCCTGGCCGACGAGTTGGAGCTGATCACGGTCTTCGCCGATCTGGCCGAGCTCAGTCAGAACCGTCCGTCGGGCCAGGACCTCGGCATCGAACACGTGCACAGCGCCCGGGAGAACTTCCACACCTATCTGCAGAGCCTCGACGTCGAGCGGGACGGACTTCCCGAGGCATTCCACAATCAGCTCGGCCGGGCGCTCGCGCACTACGGTGTCACCGAACTGGACCGGACCCCTGAGTTGGAGGCGGCGGTCTTCCGCATCTTCCTCGCCCTGCAGAACCCGGCCGACTCGGTCGCGGTGATGTCGGCGCTGCTGCGTGAGTGGCTGGCGGAGCCCACACCGCGCGACGAACTGCGCGATCGGATCGGAGGTGCCCTCGACCGGCTCGTCGCCGCCTCGCAGGTGCGTTTCCCGGCGATCGCCGACCTCGCGCGCGGCGTCGTCTACGCCTGGTACGGGCAACCGCTTCTGCGTCGCAGCCGAGCACGGGTCTACAACGACGTCCGCAAGCAGCTGCGCTACCTCGACGAGAACCCGACCACTCCGGATCGGGCCGACCGCATCGCCGAGATGGTCGGCTCGACCGAACCGTTGGTGCGCATCCTGGGCCAGCGGATCGTGCGCGGCAGCGCCGACAACTCGGTCATGCTCGAGGTCCTGACCCGCCGCTACTACGGCAACAAGGGTCTGTCGGGGATCCGCACCGAACAGTTCGGCGGCGCATCCTTCGTGATCGCCGAGCGGGACGGTTTCAACCTCGTCTCGGCCGCTGTGGACTTCGACCAGCTCGGTGACACCATCGCCGGCCTGGGCGAGCTCGCCCGAGCGACCGGACCGGTCGACGCCGACATCTACCTCAGCTGGGAGCAACAGCCCGACGATTTCGACGCGATGGCCGGCACCCTGCACGAGATCATCGCGTCCACGTCGCTACCCAACCGGGTCCATCGGGTGACGATCACGGTGGCAGGCAGCGGCGACGCTCGGATGCACCACCACATCACCTTCCGCCCATCCGCCACCGGAATGGCCGAAGAACGACTCATCCGCGGACTGCATCCCTACATCGCGCAGCGGATGCAGCTCGAGCGGCTGCACAAGTTCGACATCACCCGCCTGCCGTCCGCGGACGACGAAGAGGTGTACCTGTTCCGCTGTGTGGCCAAGGACAACCCGTCCGACGACCGTCTGATCGCCTTCGCACAGATCCGCGACCTGACCGCACTGCGCGAGAGCGATGGCCGTCTGTTGACGATCCCGTCCGCGGAGACGACGCTCGCGTCGTGCGTCGACTCGATTCGACGCGCCCAGCGCGGCGCGCGACGCACCGCGAACACCAACCGCATCGTGATGTACATCTGGCCGCCGATGGATGTCAGCGACGAGGATCTGTACACCATCGGCTCGCACATCCGCGGCATCACCTCCGGCGTCGGTCTGGAAGAAGTCCAGCTGATCGCCCGACGACGGGTTCCGGAGACGCGTGCGCTGAACAAGGTGTCGGTGCGTTTCACCGTGAAGCCGACCGGTGGCATCGATGTCACGGTCGGGGAGGCGACGTCCGATCCGATCGAGCCGGTCGACGAGTACCGGCAGAAGGTGCTCAGTGCGGCTCGCCGCAACGCCATCTACCCCTACGAGCTGGTCGGGTTGCTCGGCGACTTCGCCGAGTACGACCTCGACGCCGAGCAGCGCCTGGTGCCCGTCGAACGCCCGCGGGGCAAGAACACCGCCGCGATCGTGGCCGGCGTGATCACCACGCCAACCGAGAAGTACCAGGAAGGCGTCACCCGAGTCGTGCTCCTCGGCGACCCGACCAAGTCGCTGGGCGCGCTGTCGGAGCCCGAGTGCAGCCGTGTGATCGCGGCTCTCGACCTCGCCGAGCAGATGCAGGTTCCGCTCGAGTGGTACGCGTTGTCGTCGGGTGCCCGGATCTCGATGGATTCCGGTACCGAGAACATGGACTCGGTGGCGCGCGCGCTCAAGCGGGTGGTCGAGTTCACCCAGGCGGGTGGCGAGATCAACATCGTGGTCGCCGGTATCAACGTCGGTGCCCAGCCGTACTGGAACGCCGAGGCCACGATGCTGATGCACACCAAGGGAATCCTCGTGATGACCCCCGATTCGGCGATGGTCTTGACGGGCAAGCAGTCGCTGGACTTCTCCGGTGGTGTCTCGGCCGAGGACAACTTCGGCATCGGCGGCTACGACCGCGTGATGGGTCCCAACGGTCAGGCGCAGTACTGGGCACCGAATCTCGGTGCCGCCCGGGACATCCTGATGTCGCACTACGACCACACCTTCGTCGTGCCGGGCGAGCAGACCCCACGCCGGTCGCTCACCAGCGACCCCACCGAACGCGACATCTCCGACTATCCGCATGTGTTGGCGGGCAGCGATTTCACCAAGGTCGGCGACATCTTCGCCAGCTCGACCAACCCGGATCGCAAGAAGCCCTTCGACATCCGGACCGTGATGCGCGCCGTGGCCGACCAGGACCACGCGGTACTCGAACGCTGGGCCGGCATGGCCGACGCCGAGACCGCCGTCGTCCAGGACGTGCACATGGGCGGAATCCCGGTGTGTCTGTTGGGAATCGAGTCCAAGGAAGTGCAGCGTCGTGGCTACACACCCACGGACGGACCCGATACCTACACCGCGGGTACTCTGTTCCCGCAGTCGTCCAAGAAGGCGGCACGCGCGATCAACGTCGCCTCTGGCAACCGGCCACTCGTGGTGCTGGCCAACCTGTCGGGCTTCGACGGTTCGCCGGAGTCGTTGCGCAAGCTGCAGCTCGAGTACGGCGCGGAGATCGGTCGCGCGATCGTGAACTTCCGCGGGCCGATCGTGTTCTGCGTGATCTCGCGTTATCACGGCGGTGCCTTCGTGGTGTTCTCCAAGGCGCTCAATCCCAACATGACCGTGCTGGCGATCGAGGGCTCGTTCGCGTCGGTGCTCGGTGGCGCCCCGGCAGCCGCCGTCGTGTTCGCCGGTGAGGTCGGCAAGCGTGTGGCGGCAGATCCGCGGGTGCGCGAACTGGAGTCCCAGCTTTCGGGTGCGACCGGTGTCGACCGCTCAGAGCTCGGTGCCGAGCTCGCCGACACCCGGCAGACGGTCCGCGCGGAGAAGATCGGTGAGGTCGCTGCCGAGTTCGACGCGGTGCACAGCATCCAACGCGCGGTGGAGGTCGGGTCGGTCGACGCGGTGATCCGCGCGGCCGAGTTGCGTCCCAGGATCATCGGCGCGATCCAGAGCAGCACAGCGTGGTCGGATTCGGGAGCGCACGCCTCGATCTCCTGAGCACGCCCGATCCCCGGCGAAACCCAAGCCCGTCCACCTACTGTGTGATCGAGGACACAAGTACCTCGATCACACAGTAGGCGGGGACCGCGATGGTGCGGCACCCCGCGAGTTGGGACTAAGGGGAGATGGCAATGACCGCCACTGTCGACACGACAAGCGACCTGGTGACCGAACCGATGCGTTCGCGCCGCAACCATTGGAACAACCAGGTCCGCCGTCACGCGTTCATGACCCCCGACGCCACGGCCATCACCTACCTCGACCACGCCACCACCTGGCGCGATCTCGAACACCGGTCTCGTGCGTTCGGGGCCGCGCTGCACCGTCGCGGAGTGCGCTTCGGCGACCGTATCCTCATGGCCCTGCTCAATCGGACCGAGTACGTAGAAGCGGTGTTGGGGGCCAACCTGATCGGCGCCATCCCGGTGCCGGTGAACATCCGGATGAGTCCGGCCGAGGTCGGCTATCTCGTCACCGACAGCGGTGCCCGGGTGATCCTCACGGAGCGGTTGCTCGCGCCGCTCGCCGGCGCGGTGAGTGCGTCGACCGGCGGCATCGACAACGTCATCGTCGTCGACGGCAGCGACGATCCGGCACACCTGGACTACGAGACCATCCTCGCCGAGGATGCCTCGGACCTGCCCGAGGTCGACGTCCCCGAGGACACCGTCGCGCTCATCATGTACACCTCGGGTACCACCGGTAAACCCAAGGGCGCCATGCTGACCCATCAGAATCTGCAAGCGCAGGCCGTGACGACCATCGCGACTGCACAGCAGGGCGGTTCCGACGCCGACGTCGCCTCGATCGTGCCGCCGTTGTTCCATATCGCAGGCATCGCCGGCTTCGCGCCGGTGCTGTATCGAGGTGTGCGGGCGGTGATCCACCCCCTCGGTGCGTTCGACGCCGACACCATGCTCGACACGATGGAACGCGAGGGCACGACGTCGGTGTTCATGGTGCCGGCTCAGTGGCAGGCCATCTGTGCCGCACAAGCGGCCCGGCCCCGCGACCTCAAACTGCACACGATCAGCTGGGGTGCGGCGCCCGCATCAGACACGGTGCTCAACGCGATGAACGACACCTTCCCGCAGGCACTCAACATGACCGCGTTCGGCCAGACCGAGATGTCCCCGGTGACGTGTATCCTCGAGGGCAAGGATGCGCTGCGCAAGATCGGATCCGTCGGCAAGGTCGTGCCCGCGGTGACGGCCCGCATCGTCGACCCCATGATGAACGACGTGGCACCCGGCGAAGTCGGCGAGATCGTCTACCGCGGACCGAATCTCATGGTCGGCTACTGGCAGAATCCGCAGGCCACCGCCGACGCCTTCCGCGGAGGCTGGTTTCACTCCGGCGATCTCGTCCGTCAGGACGACGAGGGCTTCTTGTACGTGGTCGACCGCGCCAAGGACATGATCATCTCCGGTGGCGAGAACATCTACTGCGCGGAGGTGGAGAACGCCCTCTACGCCCATCCGGCGATCGCCGAGGCCGCGATCATCGGGCGCGCCGACGAGAAATGGGGCGAGGTACCGGTCGCGGTCGTCGTGCTCGCCGATGGCGTCGACGATCTGACGTTGAATGATCTCGAATCCCATCTCAACGAGAACCTCGCGCGATTCAAGCATCCGAAGGATCTGGTCATCATCGACGAGCTACCCCGCAACGCCGGCGGCAAGGTCGTCAAACCCAAGCTGCGAGATGCTTACGGCAGCAAGGACTCCGGGTTGTCCCACTGAGCGTGGACCCCGCCGGCCGAGGTGCGACGAGCGCAAGCGAGGAGCCTCGAAGACATCCCAGGGGTCCAAGTTGTCAAGCGGCTTGGTCGTTGCGGTGTGCCCAGGCGGTGGTTTCGTCGTAGGGTTTCCCGGTTTTGAGGCAGCCGTGCAGGATGCCGATGAGCCGGTTGGCCAGGACGCGGAGCGCTTGGGAATGAGATTTCTTGTTGGCTCTGTGCATGTCGGGGTCACGGTAGTAATGGCGCAAAAAACAACGAAGTTCGCGTAGTGCCTGGTCAGCGGGTAGACGGACGCTCTTGTTGGTGGCCGCTATCGGTGGCTGCGGTCGGGGCCGATGAGGCTGGTGATGCCGCGCATGGCTGCCGGTGAGGGTTTGAAGTAGCGGCGTAGGTTCTCGGGTTTGCGGTGGCGGGACTTGGCCATCAGCTCCACCAGGCTGGCACCGGCCTCGCCGAGATGCGTCAGGCCGGAATGCCGAAGTTCGTGCAGATCCCAACCGGTGCCGGGCCCATTCGTCGCGGTGGCGGCATCCAGCACGGCGCGGGCCTGGCCGTAGGACAGCCGGGCCAGCCCGGTGTCGGGGCAGATGTCCCGGTCGGCGGCGGCCTTTCCGGGGCCCGGTCGGCGGTGGGTGACGAACAGCGGTCCGCGGGTGCGGCCCTTGGTGAGGCGTGGCAGGAGCCGGGCGGTGCCCGCGTCCCAGTACACGAGCTCGTGCGCGTACTCGTGGTAGGTGGCACCGCGGCGGCGGGTGCGGGGCTTGGCGCCCTTGGACTTCACCGGGCAACACCGCCCGGCCAGATCGAGGTCCTCGATGTTGACCTGGAGCAGTTCCTCGGTGCGGGCGCAGGTTTCGTAGAGCATCCGCCACAGCGTCTTCTCCCGGAGGTCGATGTCGCGGCGGGCGATGAGCCGGTCGATCGCGGTGCGCGAGTGCACCGGGGTGGTGGAGTCCGGTGGAGTGGAGCGTTTCACCCAGGCCGGGACCGCCGGGGCGGTGTGGCCGTGCTCGCGGCACCACGCCAGCCACGACGCGACCGCGGCGCGGCGGGCGTTCCAGGTGTTGACTGCTGAGGAGCCCCACAGGGTTTCGAGGGTTTCACCGATCTCATCGTCGGCGACGTCGGCCAGCCGCCGGGTCTCGCCGAGCGTGGCGGTGGTCTTGTCGACGGCGATGCCGTAGGCGCGGCGGGTGTTCGGGGAGCCGATCGAGTCGAGGAAGCTGTCGCCGGCGGCGCGGACGGTGATCCCGGACGGCACGGTGGTACCTCCCTCACTGGGCTTGCCGCAGATAACAGGTCCGCGTCGCGCACCGCCGGAGCGGAGTCGGCGCAGGCCGGATGTCATGATGCTACAGATAACAGGGTGTTATCCGTGGCAGTCGGAAAATGGCCTCACCCGAGTACCGGGCGATGCTCATGGGGTGTCTATGCGCCGATTTCGCGGTGGACGCCGCCGGCGGCGGTGTTGACCGCTTCGGCGAGGGTGGGGTGGATGTGGATGGCTTGGGCGAGTTGGGTGTAGGTGGCGCCGGTGGTCATGGCGATGACGGCCTCGTGAACGAGGTTCCCGCCGTCGGGTCCGGCGATGTGGCAGCCGAGGATACGGTCGGTGGCGGCGTCGGCGACGAATTTGACCAGGCCGCGGGTGTTGCCGATGGCGCGGGCTTTCACGACGCCGGTGAAGTCCTGGCGCCCGACGACGACGTCGTAGCCGGCGGCGCGGGCGGCAGGTTCGGTGAGCCCGACGGCGCCGACTTCGGGGTCGGTGAACACCGCGTGAGGCACGATGCGCCCGGTTGTGGTGCGGTCCTGGCTTCGGAATATGGTGCGGTAGACGATGTCGGCGTCGTCGCGGGCGGTGTGGGTGAACATGGGCCCGCCGCGCAGATCGCCGAGCGCCCAAACATTTTCGGCGTCGGTGCGCAGGGAGGCGTCGACGGTGAGGAAGCCCTGTGGGTCGGGTTCGAGACCGAGGTACTCGAGGCCGAGATTGTCGCTGTTGGGGGTGCGTCCTGTCGCGATCAGCAGGTGGCTGCCGGTGATGTCGTCGGCTTCGCTGCCGGTGCAGCCGAGCCGGATGTTCCCGGTGGTGCCGGTGGCCGCGGTGCAGGTGGTGCCGGTGAGCACGGTGATGCCGTCGGCGGTCATGCCCTCTCTGACGGCGGCGGAGATGTCGGGGTCCTCGCCGGGCAGCAGCCGGTCGGCGCGTTGGATGAGGGTGACCTCGGAGCCGAATCGCCGGAACATTTGGGCGAACTCGCAGCCGACGTAGCCTCCGCCGACGACGAGCAGATGTGAGGGCAGGTCGGTGAGGTCCAGCAGGGTGCGGGAAGTGAAGTAGGGGACGGTGTCGAGGCCGTCGATGGCGGGGATGGTGCTGCGGGTGCCGGTGACCAGCAAGATCCGGTCGGCGGTCAGGTCGGTGCCGTCGACGGTGAGTGTGCGGGGTGCGGTGAAATGTCCTGTGGCGTGGTAGAAGTCGAGGTCCGTTGATTTCTCGACGGTGCGGTAGGAGCCCGCGCGGATGGAGTCGACGATGGTGTTCTTGCGGTCGACCACGGCGGCCAAATCGACGGTGACCGGTCCGGGTAGGCGGACCCCGAATTCGGCGGCGCGGCGCGCCTGGTGCGCCACGGCGGCGGAGGCGATCATGGTCTTGGTGGGGATGCAGCCGCGGTTGAGGCAGGTCCCGCCGAGCAGTTCTTTCTCCACGAACGCGACGCGGCCGTGCCGGGCCGCGCGCAGCGCGAGCGGCAGGCCGGCCATGCCGCCGCCGAGTACCAGGGTGTCGTAGCGTTCGCTCATGTGCTCGGTGCCTTTCCTCGATCGAATCGCTCTGGAAGGGGTACGGCAGTCGACCGGTCGGCGCGGTCAGCGCGCGTGTTTCTCCTCGATTGTGGCGGGTGCGGGGGCGCAGCAGTCGTTGTCGGGGGTGGCGTCGCGGTGTCGGGCCCGGGTGTTGCGGGCAACGACGGTGGCGGCAAGCGTGGCGGCCACGGCCGCCACGGCGAGAATGATGACCGTGCCGGTGTGGTTTTGAATCCAGATGCTCACCGCGGCGGACCAGGCGGTGGAGCCCATCGCGGCACCACCGGTACTGCCGATAGCGGCGGGCCACCAATACCAGACGAGGTAGGCGCCGGTAGCGACGAGCACGACGGCGGTGATGCGGGTGCCGTGGCGGGCGAGCACCGCGAGGTAGCGGGTGGCAGCGGTGCCCGCCGCGGCGGTGGCGAGGCTGACCAGCAGCAAGACCGTCGCGGCCCCGGCGGCGTAGACGGCGAACACCACCAGCAGCGCTGCCCATCCGGCGGTGGCCTGGGCTTGGGCGATCACGGCGAGCAGCACCCCGAAGGTGCACGACAGCGACGCGGCCGCATAGCCGGCACCGGCGGCCACCATACCGGTGGTGGTCATCGATGCGCGGGGCGGGCGCTGAGCGCGGCGGGGCAGGCGCAGGCCAAGGCCACGGCCGGTGAGCATGACCAGCCCGAGCACCGCCAGCGCCGCGCCGACGGCCAGGCCGAGGCGGGGGCCGCGGCGATGAGCGCGCGGGCGCCGGCGCTGCCGGCCAGGCCCGCCGCGGCGAGGGTGCCCGCGAATCCGAGGGTGAGCGCGGTCCCGGCGCGCAGGGCGCGCGCCATGCGGACCGGGAACGCGTCGGTGGTGGTGTCGCCGAGGGTGTGGGTGATCCAGGCGGGCAGCAGCGCGAATCCGCACGGGTTGACCGGGGCGAGCATCCCGGCGGTGAACGCCAGCGCCAGCAGTCCGCCCATCACGCCGCTCCCGCGTCGCGCAGTGCGGTGGTGATCTGGTCGGCGGACGGGTCGGTGGCGCGGTAGGTGACCTTGCCCGCCGGATCGACCACGACCAGCGTCGAGAGCGACGCCACCGAGAGTCGTGTGGTGAGGGTGGCGCCGGTGTCGATCACGGCGGGCAGCGCCTGGGTGCCGGTGAAGTCCTGGAACCCGGCCACCGTCTGCGCGGATTCACCCGGATCCATGTCGACCAGCACGAACGACGCCTTGTCGCCGAGTTGTCCGGCCGCCTGCGCCACCGATTTCGCGCCGCCCACGCATTCGCCGCAGCCGACGGAGAAGAAGAACAACGCGGTCGGCTTGTCACCGGGCACGCTGATGGAGGTGCCGGTGACGGTGTCGACCTGCACCGGCGCCACCGGATCCTGCGCCGTCGTGTCGGTCGAGGTGCACCCGGTGAGGGCCAGGGCTGCGGACAGCGCCAGCGCGGCGGCGGCGAGGGCGGGGCGGCGAAAGCGTGGCAGAGTGGCCATTCGAGGACAGTGGCCTTTCGTGCGGGGGGCGAGGGAGTGTCAGCGCGGTCTCGCGACCGCTCATCGGGGTGTCAGAGTTCGAGACGGTCATGCCGGGGTTTCCGTCCGGTCGCGGTCGGCCGGAGCCGACCGAGGGGATCCGGGTCGGGGCGGACAACACCCCGTGGCCTTACGGGCGCGGCGCCGCAGGGTGTAGCCGACGGCGGCGGCCACGACCAGCACGCCTGCGGCAAGCAGCCACGGGCTGGTCAAGACACCGCCGAGACCGGCGAGCACGCCGCCGGCGATCAGGGCGGGACCGGCGCAGCAGGCGACCATCACCAGCACGCCACCGGCCACTGCGAGCAGACCACCGAACCCGCCCGAGTCGTTGTCGGGTGTGTTCATCGCCTTGTTGTCGGGTGTGTTCATCGCCGCCCACTACCGTCCGCGGCGGGGATGCGCGGGCAGCAGCCCAGCGCGGCGGAGTTGTCGGCCGCCAGCGACCGCGCCAGCATCACCAGGTCAGCTACCCGCGGATCACCCACGGAGTACCGCAGTTTCTTCCCGTCGCGGCGCGCGAGGACATACCCGCAGTCGGCCAGGCAGGACAGGTGTACCGACACCCGGGGCTGCGAGATGCCGGCGTGTTCGACGCAGTCGGCGGAGGTGCGCTCCCCGGCGAGGATGAATTCGAGGAGCTTGAGCCGGGTCGGATCCGACAGGGCGCGAAAAAACTTCGCCGTCGTATCCAGATGCGTACACGCCGACTCGGCACCGGGCACGGTGACAGTGGCGGTGGTGGACCGGGCCATGGGATCGCCTCCACGAGACTTGAACTATTCGGATAAACGCATAATATGGTTCCGGTAGATATTCGTCAACACGAATAGCAGCCGTTGTCGGTTCAGCGGTTGCCCGACCAGGAGGCACCCTCGTGACCTTGACAGATTCCCGCGCCGATCTGGCGATCATCGGTTCCGGCTCGGCGGCGTTCGCCGCCGCCATCGCCGCGGTCAACCTCGGCAAACGGGTGGTGATGGTGGAGCGCGGGACGGTCGGGGGCACGTGCGTGAACGTCGGGTGTGTGCCCTCGAAGGCGCTGCTGGCCG